>JAPUJU010000187.1 GCA_027296025.1 bacterium | reverse complement strand
GACGAAACACGGATGATCGTGGGGGCTCTACGCTGGGAGCCGAGCTGTTCGCCGCCGGCGAGAAAGTTGACTACATACGTACGCATGACGTAGCGTCCCTCCGCGACGCGCTGACTGTTGTTTCCGTACTGACGGCGGATTCATGACGAGACTCGACCCACCCGGTTGAAAATCAGCGCTGAACTCCTTATGATCCATACCGACGAGGAGGCATGAATGACGATATTTACTCGATTTCTCCTGCTCGTGCTTGTTGCCGGCGCGCTTTCCTGCGCCGGCGAATCCGGGGATTCCTCACCGCGACAATTCGTGATGCTCGGACCGCCGGGAGCGGGCAAGGGCACTCAGGCCAGAGAGATGCGCGATCAATACGGAATCCCGCACATTTCGACGGGATCGATTCTTCGCGCGGAAGTGGATCGCGGCACCGAACTTGGTCTCGAAGTCAAGGGGATCATGGAGCGGGGAGAACTGGTCGCGGATGACATCGTTCTCGAACTCGTCGAAGCGCGGCTGCGCGAGCCGGACTGCGCCCAGGGGTTCATTCTGGATGGTTTTCCACGAACGATCGAGCAGGCCGATGCGCTGGGCAGCATATTGGACAGAATGGACAGAGGCCCCGTTACCGCCGTGAGCCTTACCGTTCCCGATCTCGTCCTGATGGAACGCTTGCTGGCCCGCAAGCGCGCCGATGATACGGAAGAAACCATACGGAACCGCATCCGGATCTATCACGAGAAGACGGCGCCCCTCATCGAGTATTACGAACGCAGCGGTGCGCTCATTCGAATTGACGGTGACCAGCCGATCGAAGACGTGTTCACGGAAATCAGGAGGAAGGTTGGATAAACATTGATTATAGAGAAAGCTCAATGATATTCGTGCAAAGCGCGATGGTGACTACAGTCCTTTCGGTGCTTCTCGCGGTGGCCGTTCCGACGCTGTCGCGAGGAGAGCAAGGCGAAGAAGCACGGTTTCTGCGGAATTCACACAAGCTGACGTACCAGGGAAAGCGGGCCGGTGAGGGGTACTTTTCGCCGGACGGGCAGCAGCTCATTTTTCAGGCGGAAAGGGAAGAGACCAACCCGTTCTACCAGATTTATATCCTCAACCTTACGTCTGGTGAAACGAACCGGGTTTCCCCCGGCGAAGGTAAGACAACGTGCGCATTTTTTCACCCGCACTCATTGGACGTATTGTGGGCCTCGACGCACATGGATCCCGACGCGAAAGCGAAACAGAAAGCCGAACTCGAGTTCCGCGCGTCCGGCAAGGAGCGGCGCTACTCGTTCGATTACGATGAGACCTTCGATATTTTTGTCTCCGACCGGGACGGTCGTGGTGTCCGGCGTCTGACAGATGCGACGGGTTACGATGCCGAGTGCGCTTTTTCTCCTGACGGCGGGAAAATCATTTTTTCCTCCATCCGTGATGCCTATCCGGTGAAAAACCTGCCAGACGAGGACAGTCGACGCATTGAAGTCGATCCGTCATACTTCGCGGAGATCTACATTATGGATGCCGACGGGTCCAATCAGCAGCGGTTGACTCGCTGGCGTGGCTACGACGGCGGCCCGTTCTTCAGCCCGGATGGTTCTCGAATTATCTGGCGGCACTTCGATGAGAGTGGCCTGCTGGCAGACATCTACACCATGCTGCCGGATGGTTCCGGCCGCCGTCGCCTTACGGATTTCGATGCGATGAATTGGGCTCCGTATTTTCACCCGACGGGCCAGTACGTCATCTTTACCTCGAACAAGCACGGGTTCGACAACTTCGAGCTCTTCATTGTGGATGCTCACGGTACGAAGGAACCGGTGCGTATCACGACGACCGATGGGTTCGACGGTCTGCCCGCGTTCTCGCCGGATGGAACGAAGCTCGCATGGACGTCGATCCGTGGGGGAGGCGCCGCACAGCTTTTTCTCGCCGGATGGAACCATGACGCGGCGCTGGCCGCGATAGAGGCCGCGCCTGTGCGCGCGGGTATGCAGGGCGTCGGTACGTCTTCACAGATTCTGGCCGCCGACATGCGGGAAGACGTTGGTTACCTCGCATCCGACGAGCTCGAGGGGCGTATGACGGGGAGCGACGGTGAGCGCCTCGCGGCCGATTATATCGCAAAGCGATTCGAATCACTCGGCCTGCGGCCGCTGGGAGATGACGGCGGCTACTACCAGGAGTTCCCGTTCACATCCGGTATCGATGTTGTCAAAGATGACAACGATCTCGCAGTCGAAAGCCCGAAGCGCCCCCGAAAACAGATACGGTTCAAACTCGACAAGGATTTTCGCCCGCTCCCATTTACGTCGAACGGCGAAGTGGAAGGCGACGTTGTGTTCGCCGGGTACGGTCTCAAAGTTCCGGGCGATCGTGAAACTGGATACGACTCGTATTCAGGGCTGGATGTGAAGGACAAGGTCGTGCTCGTGCTGCGGTACGTGCCTGAAGAGGTCGAAATGGAGCGCCGGCAGCAGCTGAACCGTTTCGCCGGACTGCGGTACAAGGCGATGCTCGCGCGCGAAGCCGGTGCGAAAGCGCTGCTCATCGTTGCGGGGCCGAACTCACCGGATGCCGGCAAACTCGCAAAGATCTCGTTCGACCAGAGCCTCGCCAGCTCCGGGATCGTTGTTGCTTCGATCAGTGGCAAGGTTGCCGAAGCCCTCTTCGCGGGTTCGGGCAAGAGCCTCAAGGATGCGCAGATCGAGCTCGATATCGAAAACCCACACGCGGAAGTCACGTTCGAGCTTCCCGGCGCGCGGGTAAAAATCAAGGCGCGGGTAGAACGGAAAACGAGCCCCGCTCGCAACGTCGTGGCCCTGATCCGGCCGTTCGAGGACGATCCTCCGGCCGAGTACATCGTGATCGGTGCCCACTACGACCACATTGGACACGGTGAGATCGGTTCGCTTGCGCGTAAGGGCGAGGAAAACAAGATTCACAACGGCGCGGACGACAACGCGTCCGGCACGGCGATGGTGCTCGAACTTGCGGCCGCGCTAGCCGATGCGCGCTCGGCGGAGCCCGAGGCATTTCGTCGCGCAGTGGTGATTGCCCTATGGTCCGGAGAAGAGCTCGGTATTATCGGCTCGTCCTATTTCGTCACGAATCCACCGATCGAACTGGACCGGATTGCCGCCTATCTCAACTTTGACATGGTGGGGCGGCTCCGAGACAACACGGTGATGTTGCAGGGCATCGGCTCGTCGAGCGCATGGCGCGCCCTGATCGAGAAGAAGAATGTAGCCGTGGGATTCGATTTGACGCTCCAGGAGGACCCGTACCTGCCAACCGATGTGACGGCGTTTTACCCCAAGGAGATCCCAGTCATGAGCTTTTTTACTGGGAGTCACGAGGACTACAATCGCCCGACCGATGATCCGGAGACGCTCGACTACGACGGGATGGAGCGGATCGGGAAGCTCTCGTATGCGATGATCATGGATCTCGTTTCCCGCGATGACCGGCCGGAGTACGTCAAAGTGGAGCGGAAGAAGAGTCGGCAGGGCCAGCGTGGAGGGATGCGAGCATACCTCGGCACGATTCCGGATTACGCTACGAGTGACGTCGAGGGCGTCAAGCTCTCCGGCGTGCGAGCAGGAGGGCCTGCGGACAAAGCAGGACTTCTCGGCGGTGACGTGATCGTGGAGTTCGCCGGGCAGAAGATCACGAATATTTACGATTACACGTATGCACTGGAAGCCGTGAAAATCGGGAAGCCCGTCGAGGTTGTCGTGCTACGCGACGGGCTCCGGGTAATACTCACCGTGGTTCCGGAAATGCGACAGTAAACCGGCGAACCAGCCGCATCGGGCCTCGTCTCCACTGCTGTCCATTCGCTTGACTAATCCGTCGAACAGTGTATAATCATATTGGACAACAGGAATGCCCCCCCGAAGGCCCTCCCCTCTATGATCTCTCTTCCGCAAAGGGCCGCCCGTTTTCCTGGAGGACCCGCCCGTGAGTTGGCAGGCTGTACTTCTTGCTGCGGCTGTTTCCGCGGCGATCGCGAACATTTTGTTCGCCTTCTTGGGCCGGTACCACCGGCTGCTCGCTGAAACTTCTGGCGCTCGTCGAGCGGTACGAGCGCCGACCAATACGTGCA
>JAPUJU010000186.1 GCA_027296025.1 bacterium | reverse complement strand
GCAGCAGAACATCCGTACGATCAGCCATCGTGGTGTGCGTGTGATCACGCCCGGCACCGGAGAGCTGGCGTGTGGCTACGAAGCGGAGGGCCGCATGGCCGAACAGCAACAGATCATGGAGTTCGTCCAAACTATGTTTCGGGCAGACTTCAGCCGGCTGCGCGTACTCGTGAGCGTTGGTGGGACCGAAGAGGACCTCGACCCGGTACGAGTCATTACGAACCGGTCTTCGGGCAGGATGGGCTTCGCGCTCGCGGAAGCGGCACGCGACCGCGGTGCACTGGTCACGGTCGTGGCAGGGCGCACGTCGGTGCTGCCGCCCACAGGTATCAAGGTCGTCTCCGTTCGGACCACAGCTGAAATGTCGCGGGCACTGAAGGAGGAGTTCGTCGACTCCGACGTGCTCGTCATGGCGGCAGCGGTATCCGACTACGTGGCGGCCGTGCGGGAAACACACAAGAAAAAAGACGATACCTGGACGGTCGAGCTCACGAAGGGCGAAGACATCCTGCAGGCGCTGGGCAGAATGAAGGGTAAACGCTACATGATCGGCTTCGCGCTCGAAACGGAAGATGTCGAGGCGAATGCGAAGAAGAAACTTGAGAAGAAAAACTGCGACCTGATGGTCGTCAATAACCTGGGTGAAGAGGGCGCCGCGTTTGAACACGACACGAATATCGTGACCATCTACAGTCCCTCGGGGAAAATCCTCACGACAAAACTGCAGACGAAACGCGAGATCGCAGACATCATCTTCGACGTTGCGAGCCGCCAGGAAACCTTTCAGAACATTGATGCATAGCTCGCCATGAGCTACATGTATCCGAGGGCTTTCAGGGCTTTCAGGGTTTTGCGGATCTCGTCGTCCGACATGGGCGGCTGTGTGGTCACCGTCTCGCCGGTGTTTTCCATGCGGCGAATGAGATTCTCCGCACGGTGGGCTTCGATCTTTTCGAACATTCGCGCGACTCTCTCGGGCTCTTCGGTGGCGAGATTCTTTTCCTCGTCGGGATCCGTCTGCAGGTGGTAGAGCTCGAAGGACCGGTCCCCGTGAGCGATGAGCTTGTACCCGTTTTCCAGTAACGCGTCCATCTGATCGTGTTCACGGACATCGGTGAAATAGACAAACGCTTGCCGGTCTTCGCCCAGAAGCGCATCGGTGAAGCTCCGGCCCTGCATGCTGTCGGCGTACTCGACGCCGAGCAGTTCCTTCAAGGTGGGCTGAATGTCCACCAGGGATACAGGGATTTTCCTGCGTTTGCCCTTCGGTATTCCGGGGCCCGCGATAATCATCGGGATCCTCGTCAATACTTCATAATAGTTACTGTTCCTGCCAAATGCACCGTGACCCCAATCCCCACGCTCGCCGAGTTGCTCCCCGTGGTCGGATGTAAACACAATATACGTATCGTCGAGACGGCCCGTGTGACGCAGCACCTCGATCACGTAACCGACACGTTCGTCCACCGACTCCACTTCCGCCACGTACAGCCGGCGTATGTACGCCCGCTCCTCCGGAGAAAGATCGTGAGCTTTGTGCATACCCTGGGAATAGTAACTCGGGTGCCGCGGTAGACTTGACACGTCGGTCTCGATGCGTTTCCTGAAACGGTCGATGGGTTTGTAGGGTGAGTGGGGGTCGAGCATCCAGTAAAGCATCATGATCCGTTGCGTGGCCGGCACGTCCAGCATTCGCTCGAGCGTTTCGTACAGGTTAAAATACATTTTCGGTCCGGTCAGCTCGTGCCCGAGGATCTCTTCGAGCTCGGATTTGTTTTCTCCGCCCCCGACGTGCGTGGGGACTTCCTGGCCGGATGAAATTCCCTCGTAGCCCTGCATGTTCCCGTGAATTTGCGCGTGTAAGTTGTCCACGCGGGCAAACGTCGCATACCCGAGATCGCGCAGAACTTCGCCCATGAGACGCTCGCTCAGCGGAACGTCGACCCGAATCGTCTTTGCGAACGGACGGCTCCCGTAAGAAGTCGGATAGTTACCGGTCAGCAGGGCGATGCAGGACGGTACGGTCCAGGGCCCGTTGGAGTACGCGTTCTCCAGTACGACACCGTTTTGTGCGAGCCAGTCGATGTTCGGGGTAAGCGCTTCACCGCCGTAACAGCCGATCACGTCCTGCCGCAGTGCGTCGGAGATGATGATGACGACGTTCCCCTGTTTGGTTCCTCCGTTCGGCGAACACGCGGCAATATACCCAGCCAGAAACAGCGAAACTCGTAAACCGAATGAACGAATGAAGGTTGTCACGGATCTTCCCCCGGCGGCAGCGAATTGAGGATACGGTGGAGGAACGCGATGATACACGAAAGCGGCTTTGAATCGCACTATAGTACCACATTTCACGGTGCCTCATGAAACCTCGAATGGAACAAACAAAATGCACCGCGCCCCCGTTCGTAGCTGACCTGCGGGTCGTGAATGAGTATAATGAAGCCGGCCAAACGGGAACTCTATAGAAGGGTTATCCACAAATTGGCTGTCGCTGAACGACGAAACGTCGTCATAGTTTGCTTACGCGCGGAGGTGATACCGGTTGGCTTTTCCACAGGAAATCGTGCCGGAGTTGATTTCATACTTAAAAAATCTGGAGAGACGCGGTATAAAATCATTGTACCTCGATGCCGCCACATCGGAGTTGAACGTCGAACCGGAGTCCTCACGTGTGACTCCCGATCACCCCGAGCCCGAACCGAAGGACACACCGGTGGCAACTCCCGCAGCAACCGCCAGCGTTGCCGGCCTATTGGCCGAACTGGAAACGAAAGTAAAAGTGTGCACGGAGTGCGGACTTCACGAAGGTCGGACGAACTCGGTGTTCGGCACTGGAGACCCCGCGACGAAGGTTCTCTTCATCGGCGAGGGCCCCGGCCGGGACGAAGACATCCAGGGGTTGCCGTTCGTCGGACGGTCTGGGCAACTACTGACCAAGATCCTTGCGGCAATCGACCTTGAGCGCAAGGACGTTTATATCACAAACATGGTCAAGTGCCGCCCACCGAACAATAGGGACCCGCAGGAAAACGAGGTCCGTTGTTGCGAACAGTACCTCAAAGTGCAGATCGATTTGATTAAGCCGCGGATCATTTGCGCGCTCGGACGCATTGCAGCGCAGTGGCTTCTCGACAAGACGACGTCACTTGGTGAGATGAGAAAATCCGAGCACGCGTATCGTGGAATACCCGTTCTGGTGACGTACCATCCCGCCGCGCTCCTGCGTAACCCGGGACTGAAGAAAGCGGCGTGGGAAGATTTCAAACGCCTCAGAGATATCCTGACCGATTGATGACGAGGAGGTTGACGTGGCAAACCCGACACCCATTCACCGGCCCGAGAAAGTTCCACCGCACTCGCTCGAATCTGAGCGGGCCGCCATCGGTGCCGTCCTGATCGACAATGCAGCCATGTCGATCGTCACCGAGTACATTGGTGAAGAGGCATTCTATAAGAAGGCGAATCGCGATATTTTCAAAGCCATGTTGAACCTGTCCGAAAAGGGGGAGGCGATCGATGTGATCACTCTCGCCGAGGAGTTGAAGCGCACCGGCGAGTATCACTCCGTCGGCGGGCCGACATACATCACGGAGATCATGGACAGCGTCCACACGGCCGCCAACGCCGAGTACTATGCACGGCTCGTGTTCGATAAGTACCTCATGCGGCGATTGATTACGATTTCCGGCGACATCGCCACGCAATGTTTGCTCGGGGAGCGCGACGCGAGGGAGGTGCTCGATGAAGCGGAGCGAATGATCTTCGAAGTGTCCGAACGGGGCGTTCGCAAAACCTTCGAACCGATCGGCAAGATTCTCAAAGAGCGGTTCGAAAACCTCGAGAAGCTGTCAGAAAACAAAGACCACATATCCGGTCTCGCATCCCCGTTCGATGAGCTGGATGCGTACACATCGGGTTTTCAGAAATCGGAAATGATTATCGTCGCCGGGCGGCCATCGATGGGAAAGACGAGTTTCGCACTCAACATCGCCCAGCACCTTGCGATCAAGGACAGGGTGCCCGTAGGAATTTTCAGCTTGGAAATGTCCGCCGAACAGCTCGTCATGCGACTTCTCTGTGCCGAAGCGCGAATCGACTCACACCGATTGCGGCGTGGGTACATCAAGAGCTCGGAGTTCGCTGAACTTGCGATCGTTGCCGGATACCTGAGCGAAGCGCCAATCTACATCGACGACTCAGCGTCGATTACGATGATGGAACTGCGGGCGAAGGCCCGCCGCCTGAAGGCCGAGGTCAATGTGGGCGCGCTGTTCGTCGACTACCTGCAGCTCATTACGAGTCGCGACTCGTATGAAAGTCGACAGCAGCAGATCTCGACGATATCGCGCGGATTGAAGGCGCTTGCAAAAGAGCTCGACATACCGATCATCGTTCTTTCGCAGCTGTCGCGTGCAGTCGAGGCACGAGGCGGCGACAAGCGTCCGATGCTTTCCGATCTCCGCGAGTCGGGCGCCATCGAGCAGGATGCGGACACGGTGTTGATGCTCTACCGGCCCGAGTTCTACGAGGGCGAAGAGTCCGAACATGTCGGTCTTGCCGAAGTAATTCTTGCGAAGCAGCGTAACGGTCCGACAGGGACCGTCAAACTCGCGTTTCTGAAAGAGTACACGCGGTTCGAACGGCTGAGTCCGATTCGGGAATAGCGGAACCGGGCTGGAGACATGACGACGGATTCGATCAAAAAGCTCCGGGCCGGCATGGGCGTTTTTCTGGACGAGGTGTGATCGAATGTGTCAGCGTAGTGGGACTGCGCTGCCCGCGCGGGTGTAACGGACTTTCTCTTTGATCCTGGGGAGGGTGTCTATGGATTTTTTGACCGTGCTTTGGCTTCCGATCCTGTTGTCCGCCGTTTTCGTTTTCGTCGTCAGTTCAATCATCCATATGGTGACACCGTTTCACAAGGGAGACTTCAAAAAGCTCCCGGGTGAAGACGCCGTACTCGAGACAATGCGGGGCCAGGAAGTAAACCCCGGAGAGTACATGTTTCCCTGCGCCGCCTCAATGAAAGATGCAGGCACACCGGAAATGATCGAAAAGTATAACCGTGGGCCCGTCGGTTTCATGACCGTCGTGCCCAACGGTCCTGTACCAATGACAAAAAACCTCATCGTCTGGTTCTTGAACTCGATCCTGATCGGCATCTTCGCCGCCTACCTGGCGGATCTTGCACTCGCACCCGGAGCCGAGTACTCGAAGGTTTTTCAGGTGGCGGGAACCGCTGCGGTGCTCGGCTATGCGGTCGGCGAGATTCAGAATTCCATATGGAAAGGTCGCAGCTGGGTCATCACGTTCAAGTTTATGGTCGACGGGGTTATCTACGGCCTGGTGACTGCGGGTACGTTCGGGTGGCTGTGGCCGGCGTAGCGTAAGGTGCGAGATCTACTGCAAGGCGTGTTGAAGGCTGACTGTCTCGCTGGCGTCGACGATACTGAATTCCTCAACCCACACGAGTTCGCAGGCGTGACCGCCGGTGTCTTCGCGCGTCATCGAGCTGGACCAGAACCAGTTGTCCGACGACTGCACCCGTACGAGCTTGCCGCGGAACTCGACGATGTGGCCCTTCTTGACCAGCTTGAGCTGCTCCTCGATTTGGTCGGACGCCGGAATGATGTGCATGTTGGCACTGTTGCGAATGATTTCCTTCTGGGGGATCGGCGGGTAGTTGCGCGTGCGCCATCTGTACCAGCGGTTTCCCTGCGAGATGTGAATCTTTTTCAAAACGCGTTCATCGGACATGTAACCCCAGCCGAGAGCCAGGTCGGTGGGCGAAAGGTTCGACTCTTCACCCGTTTCGTAATTTTCCTTCGACAGGACACGAGCCTTCACGTGGAACTCCGCCATGGGGTAGATCATGTAGTCCTTGTAGGCGAACCCGGGAGCGCCCCGGATGTTTTCCTGGACCGGCGGATTTTTCGCCGTAATG
>JAPUJU010000185.1 GCA_027296025.1 bacterium | reverse complement strand
TAATTCAGGGTGACGTTGACCGAACTCCGAAACCATGGCAGATACTTGCCTGCGGTCGCGTAGTAAGCCTGATCACCTTCCGGCGAACCGATCCGATCGGAGCTCGTTCCCAGGAACAGCGCGGGCCGCATCTCGGTTTCGGTAGTGATAAACGCCGTAACCAGTGGATTCACTTCGGAGACGGCGGCATTGAACTCCACGCCTGCTTGAAGCCGCGCATGAAATCGATAGTTCGCGGTAAACCGCCACCGAGCACGATCGAGCTCGGTGTCCACATAGCGACCTGACAAAGTGAATCTCGTATGGATACCGCTCCCCCGGAGCGGTGCGCCCTCACCGGGTCACCCCGCTCACGTCGGCGTTGTCGGAAAGTTAGCGAAATCGTCCGAAAAACCGGCAAAAGTATAGCGAAAACTATACCATAGTATAGCATCGTTTGTGTGCTCGCTAGCTGTGTAAGCCGTTGTTTTCAGGAGAGATGCCGTGAAGTGCCCGCGTCGTCACCCTTGAAAAGCGCCGGATTCTATACCAAATCCACACATTCCTAGTTTTGGTCTAATTTGGGATAGCAAAACTACATCGCATAATCAGCATTATGCGAAGTTTCTAAGTATCGCCCCAAGGAAGGCCCCCTTCTGGCCTATTCTGGCAACGGTGTCCAGCGCTAGCAAGCTAGTTCGAGAACTCTGCGGTCCAGTTCTCGACGACGGTGAGGTCGTCACTGATGACACGCGTATCAATAGTCGCGGGCATCGAGAGGAGCAGGCGCGGGTTGTTGCCCGGTTCATGCGCGAAGTATCGCCAGTTTGTGCGAGGGAGTCTTAGTTTTCCAGAGTCATATATCAGCTCGGGTCGGCCGAGGCGAATGACGGGATCGATTTCAACCGTTACCCCGTAAATGTCACCGTTCCCTTTTGAATAGTAGATCATGTCGGTGCCTCGTCCCCAAATACAAGTCGCGGCACCTCCTGAAGAGATTTGCCACTTGCCCTCGCCGCTTGGAAAACGACTGATGAAGATGTCGTCGACCCCCGATTGATCCGATTCATAAGCGATGTAGCGGCCGTCCGGCGAAAAAACCGGCTCTTCCTGTCGTCCCGGTGGGGTGATGAGGGGGTGCGCTTCGAGATCTTCGAGGGACGCATAGTAAAGGTCGACATTCGACCCCACTAACTTACGCGTGAACACGATGAACTTGTTATCCGGCGAAATGTCCGGCTGGCCGCCCGCAATGACGACTTCCGCAGCGCCGGTTCCGTCGGCACGGCGACGATAGATCGAGTCGGGCCCCTCGCGCCAGTAGTAGATGTAGTCTCCGTTGGGTTCCCAGCAACTGAAGTCCTCCAGGCCATCCTCGAATGAGAACCGCGTGCGCGAGCGTCGTTCGATGTCGGTGATCCACAGTTGTACGTCGTCTCCCTCTCTCTGTGAATACACAACCTTTTTCCCGTCGGGCGAAAAACTCAGGTAGCTGCAAATCGTACCCGGATCGCTCACTGGGTCGCCGAGCTGGCCATCATGACTCGCAAAGCGCAGCACCAGGTCCTGCGCCTGCTGTCCGTGAAGGAAGACCATGGTGCCATCCAGAGACGTACTCGCGTCGATCCCGTCCGACACAACCAGAAAGGATTCACCCGTGACTTCGAGCGTCTCCAGCGAAAACGGTGCCGCCCACACGCCGCCATTCGAGCCGGCTCGACTGTACAAGATATGACCCGATGATGAGTACCGCGGTTTGGCGAGGCGAACACCCCGCACCTCGACGAGAACACGGCTTGCACCTTCACTGAAAAGCAAGATGCGATCTGAGTCAGCGGTATGGCGGTGGGATACGTAGAGCACGCCGGCTCCGTTCGGCAGTGGATACGGTTGATGATGGTCGCGTTCGTCTTGAGCCAATTCCACGACCGTCGTGGGGTCTCCCCCCTGAGCCGATACCTCGAGCGTGCCGCCGTTGCCCGAGCCGAACACGATGTAGCCATCCTCGGTCCATCCGCCTCCGGTCACTGGTGTAAATGAGACTTTCGGGTCGCAAACCATGGTTGCTCCGCCGGTCGCGAGTGCGACCTTCCAGATTTTCGAATCCGAAAAGTATCCGATGAATTTGCTGTCCGGCGACCAGAAGAAACCGCCGGCCCGTGAAGATAGCTCCGCAAGGGCCGCCGGTTCGAGGTCCGCCAGAGCGCGGACGTATAGCGTGTTGCCTTTCACATAGGCGATGCGTGCACCGTCCGGAGAGATGACCGGATCTCGTGGGCTGCCGCCCTCGGTATTGAACGGTACCGAGAACTTGCGTAGAGGATTCGATGGCGCTTCGGGCTGCAAGGAACGCCCGACGAAAACCGCCGCGACACCCACGACCGCCACCGCGCCGATCCAGGCCACGCGTTCGAAGCGGCCGCGGCTCGCATGCGCGCCGGCGATTGTCTGCTCTGGTGTTGTCTCTGGGGCCTCGCCACGGATGACACGTTCGAGCTGAATGCGTGCTTCACCAATGTCCTGCAGCCGTTCGCGTGGGTTCTTTTCGAGACATCGCTCAATAAGCTTTTTGACGGGTTGCGGCGCGGACAAGGCTTCAATGTCCGGTGTCTCCTTGAGTACGGAGGCCAGCGTATCCGAAATCGTCTCACCCGCAAAACAGCGCTTGCCGGACAGCATCTCATAGAATAGACAGCCGAACGCAAACACATCGGAACGCCGGTCGACGCGCTTGCCGCGAGCTTGTTCGGGAGACATGTATGCAGCGGTACCGAGGATGACGCCCTGCGCCGTCGGGCTGCTCATCAACATCGTCGGCGAGTTCGAAATGTCATCGCCGTCACTCGCATCCAGTGCCTTTGCCAGCCCAAAGTCGAGCACCTTGACGTCACCGTCCGGTGTGACCTTGACGTTGGCCGGCTTGAGGTCGCGGTGGATCACGCCTTGATCGTGCGCCGCGCCGAGCGCCTCGCAAATCTGGACGCCGTACGCAAGCGCGTCCTCCATCGGAATCGGACCTTTTGCCACCCGTTCGGCGAGGTCCTCACCCTCCACGAATTCGAGCACTAAGATGTGGCGGCCCTCATGTTGCTCGGTGCCGTAGATGCTGGCGATGTTCGCGTGGTTCAACGCCGCGAGTAGTTTGGCCTCGCGATCAAATCGGGCGAGCCGCTCTTGATCAACGGCGAATGTCTCAGGCAGTACCTTGAGGGCGACATCACGCCCTAGCTTGGTATCGCGAGCGCGATACACCTCACCCATGCCGCCGGCACCGATTTTCTCGGTGACTTCGTAGTGTGCAACGGTCTTGCCGATCATTCCGGGAGTCTAACACGACGGAACCGCTGCGACGAGACCGTTTTAGCACAACAAAAGACATCATCGACTTTGCTCTGGCAGACGACAGCGATATCTTATCCCACGCTTTTCCCTACGGATTCGCCTTTTCTTTGTTTTATGACGGTCTTCTCATTCACACTATGATTATCGCTCCCAACAAAGATCTTGATGGTGTTGAGCGACGCCCGGAAAAGGGTGAGTTTCTTTATGTAGGAGGTCACGGCGGAAGCCATGAGTGGCTTCGCGATGCCAATCGTCGTTTGGACGGCCGATCAATAGTTATCCTCGAAACACACGGGATCGGCATGTTCGGTATTGTGCGAAATGGCAACGCCACCGAAAAACTCGTACCCCTAAATCTGATAGGTGCGAACTTGATGTCCCTGTCGAAAGGAAC
>JAPUJU010000184.1 GCA_027296025.1 bacterium | reverse complement strand
CAGTTCTGCATTTCCTGTCACCAAGAGTTCCGACACAAAAAGTCTAAAATCACCAAGTCCGGGGAGCCAGCTCTAACCAGCCGCCCCACCTCTACTCGAAGTCTCTGTCCATAACCGTTTTGCGACCGTCTTTTCGGGCATTCTCAATGGCCCGATCGCACAGCGCGCGGATCTTGCCCGATAACGCGGGGGCTACGTTGCCGGCCGTGTTCATACCGGCGGCCGAACGGATGTAATTTTTCAATTTGGATACAACTACGATGACGTCATTGTCACTCATCGGATCCCTCCATGGAATAAGCGCCCTTCCACGAACAACTCCAGCGGTGAGAAGCATAGAACGGCTTCGAGGCGTAGGGCAAGCCCTCAAAACGCTGCCTGCAGGGCGAATATCCGCACCCGCTGCAGACGGAGCAGACCCCGTCGAACTCCCGGGCGCCCCGTCGGCCGGCGCATCGGTTGACAAGCGACTCCGTATCGAGCGCCAGTTTAGCGTTTCTCGAGAACCTTCGCCGGGTTGTCAGCGATCTGGATCGTTTGTTCCCCCCTGGTGGACTCAGTATGCAGGGGCGTGGTGTACCCCTCGATAAACCCAACATATAGTGTTTATGGGGATCGAAACAGACCACATATAGTAGACGAAAATCAATCTTTGCCGCTGAAAGGGAAATTGTCTCGGGATGATGATCGAATCTCGTGCGTTTTCGGAGCCGCCGTGGTAACGTTACAGGCTCAGTTCACGAATCCTCGCAAGGGTTTATCTTCGATTCCAAAATGCACAAGGAGTTCTTACGTCATGAGGAAGTGCGTACTCTTCGTTATCGCGGTCACGATGATACTTGGATCCGGCGTCGCCAACGCTGCACAGTGGGATGGAATCGTCCGGATCGGCTGGTCCAACGCGAAATTTCTCGGGGGCAGCCGGCTCGGTAGTGATTTCCACCAGGGCGGTACAATCAGCGCAGCGACAGAACTCCGGCTCAACCGCGACTTCGGATGGGAGTTCGGTATTGCGCTGACGCAGAAGGGTGGCCAGGGCACGGTAACCAACATGATTGCGCAGGGGCCGAGCAACCCACCCCCATCCACGCCTCAGTACACGGCGGACGCGATCGTGGACCTGGACTATCTCGAGTTCCAGATAGTCCCGGTGATTCACATCGATCTCAGCGAGAGCTGGGAAACGAAGATCTACGTCGGCGCCGCGTGGGCGCAACTTCTGCGCGCCCGGGTCGAGGGCACGGTGACCACGCTCGAGCCTCCTCAGACCACTCCCGTGTCGACACCGATTGACGTCGATATCGAAGACCAGCTTTCCTCGGTCGATTTTGTCGGTATCATTGGCGCCGGCCTGGCCGTCGACTGGAAGAAGGTAGCGTTCGTGGTCGATGTGAGACTCGAGTTCGGACTTCGCGACATCGACGAGCTCGACAACGAAGGAGACGGCATCAGGACGTACGCGGGTCTTTTCACGCTGGGTATCGAGTTCCCGATTGCGTACTAAGCCCAATGCGCCAAAAACATGCCACGCGGAACACAGGCCGGGCTAACCCTGTCGACGGATTCAAAAGGAAAACAAAAAGGGCGCCATGGCAAATGCCGGGCGCCCTTTTACGCCGTGTTTCGTACGGCGGCAGAATACGTCGCGAGGTAGTATAAAGGTAGACACAAACACGGGGCAAACCTTTTGGTGCCCCTCACCGACGGCCTGGAAACTACTTCGAGAATGCGCCTGTCATCCGTTAGGATCAACAGGTTAGACGATCTGTCGGCAATTCCAGAGAGGACTCGATGTTGCGAAACACACGTCTGATCGCGTTGACTCTGACTGTCGCGGTTTCTGCGGTTTCAGCAAATGCCCAGGTATACACCCGCAAACAGCTGATCGACGATTTCGAAATTCTCCGCTCGGCCCTGCATCAGAGTCAAAGCGGTGTTTACAGGCACACCTCGGAGAAGGATCTCAACGACCTCGGCAGAAGACTCACGTCCTCTCTCAAGGACGGAATGACACACGTCGAGTTCTACCGTGCACTCGCACCGTACGTTGTGGCAATCAAAGACGCACACACACTCCTGGAACCATCGCGCGCCTGGGAGGCCGGCCTCGAATCAAGGGCCTCCTTCTTTCCATTCGAACTGCGGTTCGTCAATTCTCGACCGTACCTTATCCGCGACTACACAACCGAGGGCATCGCTGAACCGGGCAGCGAACTCGTCTCGATCAACGGGGTGTCGATAGACGACGTGGTCGGGGGAATGATGGATGCCATCCCGGCCGACGGCGCGATCACGACGTCAAAAATGCGCGCGCTGCAGGATCCAGCCACCTTTGGGCGTCTCTATAGTCTCCTCTACGGAGAGAAGGCTCAGTTTGAGGTCCGCTACCTCTCCCGAGAGACCGGTGAACCCGTCCAGATAGATGTCTCACCCTGCGCGCAGTACGATTTCGAGACGCTCTTCAAGTCGCGGTACCCATACGATGCCGCGACAAAAGACAAGCAGGCGCTCTATCCGCTCCAACTCGAGATAGATGATGACGTTGCCATTCTGACGATACGGACCATGGATGTCGGGGCACACGCGCTCGCCGGTGTGGCGTACGAGAACTTCTTGCTCAATGCGTTCCGGGATATTCGACGTCGCGGTGTGACAACACTCATCATCGACATGCGTGGCGTGGGTGGCGGTCGAGAGGTCGATGGCAAAATCCTCTTTTCGTACCTCAGCAACGGCCCGTTCAACTACTACCGGTTTGCTGAAGCGACCACAAATCGCCCCGGCTTTCTCAAGTACACAGATATCGCGCCCGAAGACTTTCCGCGCGAACGCTTCAGGAAAAACGAGCGCAACACCTGGGACGAGTTCCGCAACCCGAACCTCGGACTTCAGCAGCCGGGCGACCCCGTATTCACGGGCACGGTGTATGTCATGGTCGATGGCGGGACCCGCTCCAGCATGGCGGAATTCGCGTCGATCGCTCGCACCTCGAAGCGGGCGATTTTCGTCGGCGAGGAAGTGGGTGGCGCCTATTACGGTGGCTCATCGGGCATCACGCCCGTACTGACGTTACCGAACTCGGGGCTCCGGGTGCGCATTCCCATGGTGAAACATACGCTGGCGGTGACCGGGTACGCGCGCGATCACGGGGTGCTTCCCGAATACCGCGTCGCCAGAACGATCGACGACGTTATGACAAACGACGATGTCGCCATGGAACTGACACGGTCGCTGGTAGCGAGCGGCTTCCCGCTGCTTCAGCCTCCCCGCCCGCTGGAGCTTGCGTTCAACGCGCGTGACAACGTGCGAATCTTCGGGAACGTCTGGGCATCGACACCGTCAAAAACGGCTCCAATCATTTTTCTCTTTCATCAGGCAGGCGGTGACGCACGAGGAGAATACGAGGCGATCGTTCCGATTCTCGTCGAGCGCGGTTATATCGTCTTCGCCATCGACCAGCGGAGCGGTGGAAACCGTTTCGGCAAAACGAACCGAACCGTCGAGAAAATCGGGGCGACGGTAAAATACTCGTACTGTGATGCGTACCGCGATCTCGAGGCCGCCGTCCGGCGCGCCGATGAATCGGGTTTCACGGGCAAGCGTATTCTATGGGGGAGCAGCTACAGCGCATCGCTTGTGATTCGCCTCGCCGTCGAGCATCCGGAAAATGTCGTCGGCGTCCTCGCTTTTTCCCCCGCGAGCGGGGATGCCATGGGCAACTGTCAGCCGGACACATATAGCGCCCGGCTGAAAATCCCGCTTCTCGTCATGCGCCCCGAATCCGAGATGGAACACGAAAAGGTGGCCCGGCAGCTCGATATGTTCGAAGCGCAGGGACACGAAACCTATGTCGCCGAGCACGGCGTACACGGATCGTCCATGATGAACCCGCAACGTGTCGGAGCGAGCGTCGCCCTGAACTGGCTGGCGGTCATGGCGTTTCTGCGGGACGTAACGCGCGACAAAGCGGTCCGATAGAAACCTTCCCTGTCTGCGCCTCGATCGACTATACTAGAGAGTCACCCCCCGTGGTGAATCGAGAAAGGACCGACCGTGTCACGATTCCCCGAATTATTGCGACCCATCGCTTTTCTTCTCACGCTCTCCGTGCTGTCCTGCTCTGAAGAGGAAGTTGCCGGCCCACCACCGATCGACGACTTTCAACAGCTGACGCAGCGCGACCATGTCATTCAGAACCTGGAGGCATCCTACCGGGAAGGAGACATTGGCCAGGTCAACCGCGCCATGGATGATTTCTTCTCTTTCTGCTTCACGCGGGATTCACAGACCCGCTGCTGGCCTCGCGCGGATGAGTTGTCGATCATGAGCGAAGTGATGGCCGCTGGCGGAATCGACATTGAGTTTTCCTACGTCGCCGGCGAGCTGAAGTGGATCGCGAACACCAGCGGCCCTCGAAACGCAGAGGCAATCTGGGAGAAGCTGATCGACTACACGATTAAACGTGAAAGGTCAGCGTCTGGCCTCACCGTCGAGACCGGGAGAGCGACATTCCTGATCCGGCGGGTCTGGTTCGAGGGTGCAAACCGCTGGCGACTTACCGGGATCGCGGATCATACCGGGCCATGGGGTGAACTGAAGGAACAGTTCCTGCCTGAGGATTGAAATGGTGCCTACCCACATCGAAAAACCCACTGTCATTGAGCCGGTGGGCAACAAGCCAAAGATTATCGAGGAGTATATCGGCCGCGTGAACGCGGACACATCGAGAGTCAGTGTCGCACGCATGCAAAGCCCGAGCGGCTGGCAGGAACCCGGCCAGACGCCGGCGTTCGACGAATATACGCTCGTCCTGCGGGGGATGCTCCGTGTTACGTCAAAGACGGGAACGATCAACGTGCGTGCCGGCGAAGCCGTGATCTGTCACAAGGGCGAGTGGGT
>JAPUJU010000183.1 GCA_027296025.1 bacterium | reverse complement strand
ACCACTTTCCGTACCGCAGTATACGTATTTCGTCGTTAACATCCTCGGCGGTTCCGCCCTCGAAGTTGCTGCATACTAGCGTAACCTCGTGGCCGTTCGCGATGAGGCGCTTCATGATTTCGTGCAAATGGACTTCTGCCCCACCCGCATCGGGATTCTTCAAGTCACGCCAGTTGATCGCCAGAAACTTCGCCACTAGCTGCTCCGCATCACTTTTTTTTCGCTATGCAACCGATGACCATTGACGTGTTTATTCGGAGTGATTCCGGAACCATCGAACGAAGCAACCGGGAGAGCGGGCGCATGAATGCCGCCCGCCCGGGATACATCGGCAAACGCAGCCCCACTTTCAAGAGGATCCGTCGGAAACCCCGATACCAGATCGGAGGCGATAGGTTGTGTCCGTAGATGCCAATGATCTCGAGGTTTCTGGCTTCCAGGAGACCACGAAGTTCGCTGACGGAAAACTCCGTCTCCCAGCCGGCAAACCACTTGTTGATCATGATAAGAATATGCTTGAGGACAGTATAATAATGGTACCGTTGCGGAACGTCGACGAGGAGCACTCCCCCCGGCCTGAGTATTCGAATATTCTCGTCGAGCAGGTACCCCGGCTCCCGAAAGTGTTCCAGCAGACCCTGATGAAATACAATGTCGAACGACCCCTCGACAAACGGCAGGTTCAGCGCATCACCGCATACAATCTTGACCGGATTCCGGAACGATTTAGCCATGAGCCTGAGGGACTCCTCGCTGTAATCGAGCGCGAGCGAGTCTCTGCATCGCTCCGCGAGAATGTCCGTGTCGCGCCCGGTCCCCGCGCCAATTTCGATCACGCTCTTCCCGTGGAGGTCGACGTACTTCTCAAGGGCATCGATGATTCGGTTGTCCGTCCCGTAAACATCCTCCAGTTCACGAGACGCCGCCCAGAACCTGTCCCAGTGTTTTTTCTCGGAAACCCTTTTCATGCGTTCTGTTCAAAACTAGTACCCGCGGCTCAGGCGGTCGGCGAGCATAGGGGGAAGCCCTGCATCCAGGATTTTTTGTACGGTGGTGTTAATATCGTATTCCACACGAAAAATATTTACGGTGCCCTGATCCGCATCGTAGACCACATATGCAGCCCGCGCGTCTCCATCACGCGGCTGCCCGACACTACCTACATTGATAAGGCATTTTATTTCCGAATCGAGCCGTACCATCTCACCTCCGGCGAAGGGACGAACCGTCCCTGTCGCCGTATACACCGCCGGAAAGTGTGTGTGCCCGATAAACGCGAGCGGTTCGTCCATGGCGTGAAAGGCATCCGCTGCTTCCAACGGCTCGATCACATAAATCCACGACTCCGGACGGGACGGGGACGCGTGTACAACCATGAAGCCGTCACCGGGGTGCCGCGTGAACGGCAGCTGTCTCAAGAATTTCGCGCCTTCTTCATCGAGCTGTTCCTCGCTGTAAGCCACACCGGCTTTCGCAACCGGATTGAACAACTCGCGCTCCGACGGCTTCAGAACCGCGGCGTCGTGGTTCCCCAGGACCGCTGTCGCGTTCGGAAGCCCGAGAAACCTGTGTACGCACTCGTTCGGGTTCGCCGCGTATCCGACGAAGTCACCGAGGCAGAGAATAGCGTCACATTTATGAGATGCGGAATCCTCTATAACGGCCTCGAAAGCCTCAAGGTTGCTGTGGATGTCCGAGATGATCAGGTACTTCAATCGTTTCTCCGGTGCTCACCCGCAAACTTGTCGAGAACACCGTTCACAAACTTGCCGGCGTCGCTCGAGCTGTACTTGTGCGCAATATCGATCGCCTCGTTGATGATAACCTTCGTCGGGACATCGTGAAAATACAGGATCTCCGCCATCGCGAATCTTAGAATACTTTTGTCAACAAGTGAAATCCGGCCGAAATCCCAGTGTTCGACAGCATTTCGAATCTCGTTGTCGAGGCGTTCCACATGATCGAGCACACTTGCGAACAGAGCGGTCGCATATTCGACCGTATCTTCCGACGAAGCGCGTTCGTCGGCCTGGCTCTCCAGAATCTCTTTGCCCGTCCGGTCTGAAAACTCCGACTCGTACAGCGCCTGAAGGACAATCTCTCGTGCCTTGCGCCTCTTACCCACGTCCGGCTCCACTCTTCCATAGTGTCATCATCTCGATCAGAGCCAGTGCACTATCCCAACCCTTGTTCCCATGCTTGCCTCCGGCGCGGTCTATCGCCTGGTCGAGATTCTCAGCAGATACGATGCCGTACGTGACCGGAAGACTGCAGGCCTCCGATACTCGCGCGATAGAATCGATGACCGACTGGCAGAGAACATCAAAATGATTGGTTTCGCCGCGAATGATCGCGCCTACACAAACCACACCGTCGAACTCACCGCTTGAGGCGATTCGCATTGCCAATTGCGGAACCTCGAACGCGCCGGGAACCCAGTACACTACAACATCTTCATCTCCTGCGCCGTGCCGGCGAAAACACTCGACAGCTCCGTCAACCAGAGTCGCCGTTACCAGATCATTGAAGCGACCTGCAACGATCGCTACCTTTCTACCTGACGCGTCATGGACACCCTCGCGCACCTCCGGCATACGAACTACTCCTTCGTATCCGTTCCCGTTTTCCGCTGCCCGTTCCCGAAGTCCAGCAGGTGTCCAAGTTTGTCACGCTTCGTCGAAAGATATCTCAGATTGTTCTCGTTCGGCCTCACTTCAACCGGCACCCGCTCGACGATTTCGATCCCGAATGCTTTGAGCCCGACGACTTTTTTAGGATTGTTCGTCAGCAGGCGCATCTTGCGGACGCCCAGGTCCGCGAGAATCTGGGCGCCGACCCCGTAGTCGCGAAGATCGGCAGGAAATCCGAGCTCCTCGTTGGCCTGCACCGTATCGCGCCCTTCGTCCTGAAGCGTGTACGCCTTGATCTTGTTCTCGAGCCCGATTCCCCTCCCCTCCTGCCGCATGTAAAGCAGGATCCCGTTGCCTTCGCTCTCGATCTGCTTCATGGCGCTCTGCAGTTGAAACCCGCAGTCACAACGAAGCGACCAGAACGCGTCACCGGTCAAGCACTCCGAATGAACGCGGACGAGCGTCGGCTCATCGGACCGTATCTCACCTTTGACAAGCGCCACGTGCTCCGCCGAGTCAATGGTGCTCCGGTACAGATGAAGCTGAAACTCGCCGAAGCTCGTCGGCAGCGGCGTGCTTGCCCGGTGCTGCACGAGCTGTTCGGTCCGCCGTCGGTACTCGATCAGATCCTGAATCGTGACTATCTTGAGATTATGTTCTGCTGCCAGCTTCTCGAGCTGCGGCAGCCGCGCCATCGTGCCGTCGTCGTCCAGTATCTCACAAAGAACGCCGGCTGGGTAGAGCCCGGCCATGACCGCGAGATCGACGGTAGCCTCCGTGTGCCCCGCTCGGCGTATCACTCCGCCGGGAAACGCCGACAACGGGAAAATATGTCCCGGGCGCGCAAAATCCTCCGGGCGGCTGTCACTCGCAATGGCCGCACGGATCGTCTCGGCACGGTCGAAGGCACTGATTCCCGTCGTCGTCCCGGTCACCGCGTCGATGGACACAGTGAACGCGGTGCCGAGGATGGCTGTGCTACGCTGAACCATCGGACTGAGGTCCAGCTCCACGCACCGCTGCCGGGTCAACGGCAGACAAACGAGGCCGCGCCCATATCTCGCCATGAAGTTGATTTTCTCCGGCGTGACCTTTTCGGCGGCGAGGATAAGGTCGCCTTCGTTTTCCCGCGACTCGTCATCCACGACGATCAGTATGTTTCCCTGACGAATTTCCTCGATCGCTTCCTTGACCGTACTGAATGAACTCATCTTTTCACCTCGTCGTGTGGTTCTTTTCTACGTGCTGTGAATTCTTTCCAGAAATTCCATGACATATTTGCCGAGGATGTCGGCCTCTACGTTCACTTTCGTCCCATCGACGTACTCTCCAATAATCGTTTGCTCCAGCGTGTGTGGAATAATTGTCATCAGCACCGAGCCGCCGCCGGTTATGTCGGCGATGGTCAGGCTTACACCATCAATCGTGATCGATCCCTTCGAGACGGCGAGCTTCGAGACGATATCGGGAAGACTGACTTCGAGGAGCCTGTCATTGCCCTTCGTCTCGAAAGAGACCACTTCACCGACGCCATCG
>JAPUJU010000182.1 GCA_027296025.1 bacterium | reverse complement strand
GCAGGAGATCGAGAAGGTACGGTTTGAGCGGATCGACGTGGACGTCGGTGGGTTTTGATCCGAGAGGGTGCCGCCCTGGCCGGAGCGCCGTCGGCGAGAGCTGCAAGCCCTGGGCACCTGTGTCAAAAACGGTCGTATTATGGCACGTCCCGCAATACGTATGAGTAGATGGGACTTCCCCCCTTGTTTTCGGCCGAGCGACCGATTGGCCGGGTGAATTCGCAGCCGTTGGAAATCGCCGATTTTCACGGCGCACAGTATTTTGACCCGACGGGCCATGTGACGCAGGATCAACACTCGGCGCTGTGGGTCATCCGTTTGTGCAGGTTTCAGCCATCGTCGGACTGTCAGCATTCAGCCGCTGGGGTCAGGACGAGGAACTGCACGAATTGAGACGGCATTGGCATCCATCCGTTTTTCAGTCCGTTTCGCACCGTAGAAAGCTCGAATGTGCGAGATAGGCAGCGCCGCGCTTTCGAGTTACCATGCCTCCGGATAGGTGCCATACGCCCACCATTCGGTCGCCATGTTGTCGTCGGTGATGACGGGGTCTTCTCGCGTGCGACGCAGGATGGAAGCACGGTCTTCCCAGGCGGCCACGCCGCGCCACTCTTCTTGATAGAGGATCTTTTCCAACTCCCCGCTGTGACGAGCGAAATCGATTACATGCTCGCCATCGATCTGCCACTGCAGCATTTTTCGCCGCCAACGCTCCCGGTCGATCTCGAAAGGCCAGTCGCTGGCGATGAGCATGTTTTGGAATCGCCATACATAAGGGAAAACCGTCGCCCCGGTCTTATGTGACGCGGAAGCGGCCGTCGTGTTGTAATAAACAACTCCGCCCTTTTTCAAGTGCTTGCGGGTGAGTTCAAGGTACTCGCGCGACAGGAGATTGGTGGCGTGAGCCCGCCAGTACGCCATGGTGTTTTGCACGATGACGTCGAAACGGCGATCTGTTCGTCGCATGAAGCGCCGACCGTCGTCGATGACGAATTCCACCTTGGGGTTCGCCAAAACGCTCGCCACGACAGGGGAACGTTTCATCAGTTCGACGTAGCCGGGGTTTATCTCAATCACTGTGACACTCCGCACATCAGGATGGTTCACCAACACTTGCAACCAGGAACCTGACCCGAGACCGATCACGAGGATCTGCTTTGGATCGGGGTGAAAAGAAGCGACAACATAAGCACGCACAACCCGGTTACCGTCCCTGGCAGGAAGCGGACACGTGTTGAGTTGACCTTCGTACGAGCCGCCGCCATAGACCACTCCGGAAGTGCTGACGCTGACGATCCCGCTCTTGCCCTCGTAAACGTAGGCGAATCTCATGCCGACTTCATAATCGGATTTGTACAAGAGCTTCTCATAAACTGCATAGTAAAGCCCTGGCGACGAGGAAACGATGAGCACCGCCGTTGCGATCAGAGTGCAGGCCGTATAGAAGCGGCGTCGCAGGCTGGCCGGTGCGACAAGGATGAGTACACCGCTGACCGTAACGCCCAATAGCGCAAGAAATACAGCCAGGCTGCGTAGGGTAAGAATATCCAACAACCAAAAACCCGTTGTCAAGCTGCCTGCGGCCGAGCCGAGAATGTTTCCCAGATAGAGATACGAAAGGCGAGCGCCGACCTTCTCATTAGGCGGGATTCCGAAATGTGCAACGAGCGGAAGGCTGGTCCCCAGCAAAGCCGCCACGGCAGCGAAAATCCAAAGTGACCAAATCTCGGGATCGTTCCAAGAAGGAGCATACGCGGCGATCACAGGAATGACCAAGAAACCCAAAACGTTGGCCGCCAGCGTAAAGAGGCCTAAGACATAGAGTCGCTTTTCGCGACCGCTGTCCTCAGCATGACAGCAGAAAAGGCGAGCGATGAAGGCACCTATGGCGATTCCAGCGAGATAAGATCCGAGGAGAAAGCCAAAAGCATCCGCAGGCGATTCTGTCAGGAAGCCATAGATACGCACCCAAAGTATTTCGTACGAAAGGGCGATGTATCCGCTCACTGTGGCTATGACGAACGCAGCGAAAAGTCTCATGACATCCTCGCTTCTATCCTGCTGAACGCCACAACCGCCAATCCTAATCCCACGTTAAGAAGCGCCGCTGCCTTCACCGACGTGGACAGGCCCAAGTAGCTCAGCAGAAAACCAGCCGCCATGAAAGCGCCGATCGCGGCTCCCAGCGTATTCACAAAGTAGAGGCTGCCCACCGAACGGCCCACGTTGCCGGACCGGCGGGTAGCGTAGTCGGCAAGGAGTGGGAGGGTGGCACCCATCATAGTTGTCGGAAATACTACCAGGAGGAACGTGACGAGTCCGGTCGCCATGTGGCCAATCCCCATTGTGAAGGAACCTACCCAATTGAATATTTCGAGACTAAAGAAGCCAAACAGACCGATGCCGAATTCGAAAAAAGCAAAAAGTGGCAACGCCGCATACGGAAGCACGCGGGACAATGTCCCCCCCACCAGGCTGCCAATACCCAGACCGAGCATGAACGCAGTGACCACCACTGTGACTGAGGCGATGTCGATACCGTAGATGGCAAACAGCACCCGCTGCCATATGAGCTGATACATAAGGGCAGCCGCGCCGGAAAGTAAGAACACCGCGTAAAGCCAAATGCCCCGGTCTACTTTCACAAGTGTGAAAACGTAATGCTTGAACTGCCCGTTTCCCATTCTCTCGTTACTGCCTTCACGAAACCATCGGGGAAAGAGTGCACGATGGCGATGAACATTATTTGGTCGCCGGCCGCACGTTGATTTCAGCCCAGAAAACGTAACCTGGCCCTGCTTCGCCGTGGGTCCAGGGCGTGCTTCGTTGCCGTGCGAGCCTCTCACATCGTCCCGGCAACGAAGGTTTGGATTGCATAATATAGCTTGTATGTTTCCAAGAGCTCTGATCATTAACTTGACACAAACTCCAGGTACTGGAAAAAGAATTCGGGTTTTTGGGGATACTCCACACTTGAGGATTATGCAGCTCGTCTCTCGGTGCAGGTTACTAGGACAAGTACGACCGAACGCCGTTCTCTTGAGCATCACTTGCAATGTCGAACATCTTCGGTGCCGCGAATGCAGCGATCATGCCCAGAACGACGACGAAAACTCGTTCAACCAGCGTGAAACCACTCCGTGCCGAAGGGGTGTTCGGCTGAGTGAATTGAGCCCCGACTTTCGGCAGTTCCAGGAATCGACAACAGTCGAGAATGCCGCCTTTCAGATCCCTGTTTTTAAGCGTGAAATGACGTCGGACTCACGGCCATAGAAGAACACGACATATTGGTCATGTTTCTGGTCAAATTGAAGAACGCTGCAGATTTACAACCACCACTCCATTCCACGACTGAACAACCTGGAGACGCAGCAGCCAGTCGCGTGACGGGCGCAATGCCACTGGTGTGTCAGGAATGGTTGGGAATACGGCACAGCGAATCCGCTGATTCGGCGTTCGGAGGCGAATCGACCGTTTGTCGCATCAAAGGTATGAGTTTCTGACGCACCAAACAGTGTGCCGAAATACGTATGGAGATTCCGGGACGGTACCCCGACCGGGTCAAAATACGGTCGATTTCTCGGACTCGCAAGAAACGTATGACTTGATGACACTTTAC
>JAPUJU010000181.1 GCA_027296025.1 bacterium | reverse complement strand
GAGGACGGGAAAGGAAGACGTAGCGTGAACCTCAGGCACCGAACTCACGAGATCATCTTTGAAGCGGACACACGCGCGGGCAAGATGTTTGATGTCATCCTGATTATCTGCATTATCGTCAGCGTGATCGCGGTCATGCTCGACAGCATAGCGCCGATTCGTGCCCGCTACGGCGATGTGCTGGGTGTCCTTGAGTGGATTTTCACGATTCTCTTTACGATTGAATACATTCTGCGTCTCGTGTCCGTGACACGACCCCTCGCGTACGCAACCAGTTTCTTCGGTATAGTTGACCTGCTCGCCGTCATACCGACATATCTTGGGCTTCTGTTTCCCGGCACCGAATTCCTCCTCGTTATTCGTATTCTCCGCGTCCTTCGCATTTTTCGCGTGCTGAAACTTGTTCAATACGTAAGCGAAGCCAATGTACTGCTCCACGCACTGCGCGCGAGTGGGCGAAAGATCACCGTGTTCCTGATCGTTGTAATTACGCTCGTGATCATATCGGGTTCGCTTATTTACGTAATAGAAGGGTCGGAAAACGGTTTCACAAGCATTCCAAAGAGTATTTACTGGGCGATTGTCACGATGACGACCGTGGGGTATGGTGACCTCTCACCGAAAACACCGGTGGGTCAAACGGTCGCGGCGATCATCATGATCATCGGTTTCAGCATCATTGCTGTTCCGACCGGTATCATCGCGGCCGAGATGCGTCGCGTAGAGGCTCCCATATCCACCCAGGCGTGCCCATCGTGCAGCAGAGAGGGACACGAAGTGGATGCGAAGTTCTGCAAGCATTGCGGTGAGAGTTTGTAGCGTGAACGATCCCGTATTCGAAAAGGAGAACGCGGGTATGAATACTTCGAAACAAATTGCCATACTTGGTGCAGGAAACATCGGTTCGTCCATTGCGGCAGGCCTCGTGCGGTCGGGGGTCGAGCCGGCCTCCATAACGCTGACCCGGCGCAAGGCCCAGCTGCTCGAGTCGTTCCGCGAGCAGGGGTTCGTCGTGGGAGAAGACAATCGCAAGGCGGTGAAAACAGCGCGGATCGTCATCATCTCGGTAGAGCCGCAGCAGATCGACAACCTGCTGGAAGAGATCGCCCCGGACCTGGACACGAAAAAGCACACGGTCATCTCGGTTGTATCTGGCGTGAGCGTCTCACAGATTCTCGACCGGGTAGGAAAAACAATCACGGTGGTTCGTGCGATGCCCAATACGGCGATCAGCATCGGGGAGTCGATGACATGTCTCGCGGCGGGTCCTTCCTCAGAGGATGCCCTTGTGGCGGCTGAAGAGATTTTCGGCGCCGTCGGCCGGACCCTTGTTATCGATGAGGAGCAGATGATTGCCGCGACGGCGCTCGGCGCGTGTGGCGTTGCCTTTTTCCTGAGGGCGGTTCGTTCCGCGTCGCAGGGCGGGATCGAGATTGGTTTTCACGCCGAAGCAGCGCTGACCATCGCCGCGCAGACCGCGAAGGGTGCCGCCGCGCTCCTGCTCGATAGTGAGAACCATCCCGAGCGCGAGATCGACCGCGTGACGACGCCGAGAGGATGCACCATCATCGGCTTGAATCAGATGGAGCACGCGGGATTCAGCTCTGCAATGATAAAGGGAATTGTATCTTCGGCGAGGAAAGCGGCGGGGCTTTACGAGCACGAAGACACAGACGGATAAGGAAGCAGTGGCACTCCAAGGGTTTTCGAACTAGAATGGACACCTGCCCACGCTCTTTCGACAACATCTGCCTCCGGCTCGCCGTCATGGGAAAGGGGCGAAACCTAACCGATGGAGAATCATGAAAGCCTCAGATCTATTCGTGAAAGCACTCGAAGCCGAGGGCGTTGCACATATTTTCGGGATCCCAGGAGAAGAAAACCTCGATTTTCTCGAATCAATTCGTAAATCCAGCATCAAGCTTGTGCTCACCCGCCACGAGCAGGCGGCCGGATTCATGGCCGCGACGTACGGGCGCCTGACCGGCCGGGCCGGCGTTTGCATGTCGACGCTGGGACCCGGCGCGACCAACCTCGTGACGGCCGCAGCCTACGCGCAGCTTGGCGCGATGCCGATGCTCATGATCACCGGACAGAAACCGGTGAAGAGCAGCAAGCAGGGGCAGTTCCAGATCGTCGACGTTGTCGATATGATGCGGTCCCTGACCAAATACACGTTTCAGATTGTCGGTGCTGACAACATTCCTGCGCACGTGCGCGAATCCTTTCGGCTGATGGAGCGCGAGCGGCCCGGGGCCGCGCATCTCGAGTTGCCGGAAGATGTTGCTGCGGAAGAAACGACTGCAGCCCTGATTCCGCGGACGTTCGTTCGACGTCCTGTGGCCGAGGAGAAAGCGATAGCCAGAGCGGTCGAAACTATTGAGAACGCGAAACATCCCCTGCTTCTCGTCGGTGCCGCGGCAAACCGAAAAACAACGTCAAAAATGCTGCGGCGATTTATCGACAAGACGGGAATCCCGTTTTTTACCACTCAAATGGGAAAGGGCGTCATTGACGAGCGCGATCCGCTTCACATAGGGAATGCGACGCTCTCCGACGGCGATTTCGTTCACCGTGCGATCGATCACGCAGACGTCATTATCAACGTTGGCCACGACGTCGTCGAGAAGCCCCCGTTCTTTATGCATCCTGGCGGGGTCACCGTTGTTCACGTCAATTTTCTCTCGGCGTCCGTCGATCCGGTTTATTTTCCGCAGGTCTCCGCGGTCGGTGATATCGCCAACACGATATGGCAATTGAGCGAGCGGATTCACGTCCAGGAGAACTGGGACTTCTCGTACTTCATGAAAGTTCGGGAATACGTCGAGGAGCATACTCAGGAAGGTGCCGATGATCCGCGTTTTCCGATCTACCCGCAACGTCTCGTCGCCGACGTGCGGCGCGCCATGCCGTCGGACGGGATTATCGCACTCGACAACGGCGTCTATAAGATCTGGTTCGCCCGTAATTACAAGGCCTACGAGCCCAACACCGTTCTGCTGGACAACGCGCTGGCAACGATGGGCGCGGGGCTGCCGTCGGCGATGGTTGCGCAGGTCGTTCATCCGGAACGGCGTGTCATGGCGATCTGCGGTGACGGCGGGTTCATGATGAACTCGCAGGAGCTTGAGACGGCGGTGCGCTACGGAATGGATCTTGTTGTCATGATTATTCGCGACGATGCGTACGGAATGATCAAATGGAAGCAGGCGCAGATGGGGTTCGAATGCTTCGGGCTCGACCTGAAGAACCCGGACTTCGTGAAATACGCGGAAGCCTATGGCGCACACGGTCACCGGATAGAACGAACGGAGGATCTTCTGCCGCTCCTCGAAGACTGCTACCTGGGCAAAGGTGTGCACGTCGTCGACGTACCCGTAGACTACTCGGACAACGACCGCATTCTGAATCACGAGATCAAAGAGCGAAGCAGCAAGATATGATCGTCCATCGGTGGAATGGAGGCGAACAGCAATGACACAAGATTTTCAAATGCTAGTGCCCGGAGCGAATACGAATGCGGGCACGCTCGAGGTGCGGGCGCCCTGGGATCGTTCCGTAATCGGGTCGGTGGTTGCAGCTGATTCCGGCTCGGTCGATACGGCCCTGACAACGGCATTCGAACTTTTTCGGGACCGCGACGCGTGGCTTCCTAGCGCCGAGCGTATTGCCGTCCTCGACAAGGCGGCCGATATTATGACCTCTCGCGCGGAGGAGCTCGCTGTCGAAGCGGCGCGCGAGGGCGGGAAGCCGCTCGTTGATTCGCAGGTAGAAGTAGCCAGAGCAATAGACGGTGTAAAGAGTTGCATCGAAGTGCTGCGAACCGACGGTGGCCGGGAAATACCGATGAACCTGAACGCGGGTTCGGCCGGCCGCATCGCGTTCACGCGCAGAGAACCGATTGGCGTCGTGGTTGCGGTCAGCGCATTCAATCATCCCCTGAACCTCATCGTGCATCAGGTGGGGCCCGCGGTTGCGACAGGTTGTCCGGTCATTGTAAAGCCGGCGGAGGACACGCCGCTTTCGTGTTTTCGCTTTGTACAAATTCTTCACGAGGCGGGACTGCCTTCGAAATGGGCCCAGGCCCTCGTGGTCAAAGACCTGAGCGTGGCAACTGAACTCGTGAGCGATGACCGGGTCGGTTTCTTTTCGTTTATCGGTAGTTCGCGGGTTGGGTGGAAGCTGCGTGCGGAACTTGCTCCCGGCTCGCGGTGCGCTCTGGAGCACGGAGGCGCTGCTCCTGTCATCGTGGAGAAGGATGCAGATCTTGATACGGCGATCCCGTTGATGGCAAAAGGTGGTTTCTATCATGCCGGCCAGGTATGCGTGTCGGTGCAGCGTGTGTTTGCCGACAAGTCCATTGCCCGGGATGTCGCAGATCGTCTCGTAGGCGCTGCGCGGGAGCTGAAAATCGGTGACCCGACCCTCGCCGACACCGAAGTCGGACCGTTGATTCGACCGAAAGAGGTGGACAGGGTGGAGGAATGGGTCAAAGAGGCCGTCGACGCCGGTGCGGAGCTTCTGACAGGCGGCAAACGCATCTCCGAGACGTGCTATGAATGCACGGTTCTTTTTGACCCTCCTCAGGATGCAAAAGTGAGTCAACTCGAGATTTTCGGGCCCGTTGTCTGCGTTTATCCCGTCGAGGATGTGGACGAAGGGATCCGCCGGGCCAACAGCTTGCCCCTGGCGTTTCAGGCGGCGGTTTTCACGAGAGACGTCGACACCGCCATGCGGGCGTACTCGCGGCTCGACGCGTCCGCCGTGATGGTGAACGATCACACTGCATTTCGAGTCGACTGGATGCCGTTCGCCGGGCTGCATGAATCCGGACTGGCGGTCGGAGGAATCCCGTACACGATGCGGGATATGCAGATCGAGAAAATGATGGTTCTGAAGTCCAAAGAGCTCTGACGATCTGAAGGTGAGCACACGTGAGAGTTCTGTACATCTACCCGCATCCCGATGACGAATCGTTTGGACCGGCGCACGTCATGAACAAGCAGCGCCGCGACGGGCACGAGGTCTATTTGCTCACGCTGACACGCGGAGGCGCGACCAAGCAGCGGCATCGGCTCGGATACAGCGTGGATCAGATGGGAGATGTCCGTTTCGAAGAGATGCAGGATGTTGCGCGTGTCCTCGACCTGACCGGGATGACCATCCTCGATCTCCCGGACAGCGGTCTGAAGGTAATGGATCCGCGAGACATCGAGAATGTGGTACGCGAGGAGATCGAGCGAGTTCAGCCGGACGTCGTGGTTACATACCCGGTGCATGGCATCAGCGGCTTTCACGATCACCTGGTCACTCACGCCGTTGTCAAGCGCGTGTACGTCGAGCTGGCGGAAAAAGTCTCCTGGTTGAAGCGGCTCGCGTTTGTCACGCTCACCGAGGTACACGCGATGACGAGTCCGCACTTCCGACTGAGCTCATCGACAGCCGAGGAGATTGATTGCGTTATCGATGTCGATGACGTCGATATCAAGCAGATGAAAGCGGCGCTCGATTGCTACGTTACTTTTGTGGAAACAATCCTGAAGTCCGGCATCAAGAACATGATCGAAAACCAGTCGGTCTTCGAGATCTTCGGCGAGGAACACGATCCTCCATTGGGCGACCTCTTCAGCGGCCTTCGTTAACTGATCATTTCCTGCCCCGGATGCGGATTCCGTACCCCCATCAACCCGGCGATATTGTACTATGATCGTGTCCGGTAGAGAACCTCCGGATCCGGCCATGGGAGAGCGCAACATCCATCACAAACCGGGGCGCAGCCAGCTGCGAACCTTCACGAAAGCGTTGCTCGACGACGTTCAGGCGCTGGAGCGTATGCTCGCCGACAACGTATTCGAAAGCGGGGTACGCCGGATCGGTGCCGAGCAGGAAATGTTTCTCGTCGACCGCTCGATGGGCCCCGCGATGACGGCTGTGGAGGTTCTCGAGACGCTCGACGATGCCCGCTTCACGTCCGAACTCGGCAAGTTCAACATCGAGGCGAATTTGACGCCGCGCATACTCAAGGGTGACGGGCTGTCCGAGCTCGAGAGGGAAATCGAAACGTTGCTCGCGAAGGCGCGAAAGGCCGCGGATGTGCACGACTCGAGAATCCTCCTCGCGGGAATTCTTCCCACGATCAAGAAGGGCGATCTCTCGCTGGATTCGATTATGCCCGAGCCGCGTTACCACGAACTCAACCGCGCAATGTGCGAGCACCGCGATGGCGAATTTCGCCTGGGTATCAAAGGGCTCGATGAGCTGAGAATCACACACGACAATCTCATGTGTGAGGCCTGCAATTCCAGTTTTCAGGTTCATTTCCAGGTGGGGGCGGACGAGTTCGTCCATCTCTACAATCTTGCACAGGCGGTAACCGCTCCGGTTCTCGCTGCGGCGACGTACTCGCCGTTTTTTCTCCAGCATCGGCTCTGGCACGAAACGCGGCTCGCCGTGTTTCAGCAGGGCGTCGACGTCCGATCTGATGGGTTGCAGGCGCGGCAAGCGAGGCCGCGTGTCGCATTCGGGGATTCGTGGGTTGAGACAACCGTGTCTGAGATTTACAAGGAAGATATCGCGCGTTTTCGGGTACTTCTTTCGTCGGACCTCGGGGATCCGTCGACGGAGATACTCGACCGCGGTGAGATTCCGTTACTTCGGGCATTGAGTCTCCACAACGGCACGGTCTACCGGTGGAACCGTCCGTGCTACGGAGTTGTAGACGGCACACCCAATCTGCGAATCGAACACCGGATATTGCCGTCCGGGCCCACGGTGGTCGATGAGGTCGCCAATGCGGCGTTCTTTTTCGGGCTGATGGTAGCGCTCAGCGACGAGTACAAGGACGTGACGAAAGTAATGAACTTCGACGACGTAAAGACCAACGTCATTGCGGCCGCCCGGTACGGTCTCAAAGCACAGTTCGTATGGGTGGGAGGAAAATCGTTTACCGCGCAGCAGCTGGTGCTCGACCATCTTCTCCCGCCGGCGAGGGAAGGCCTCCACGATCGCGGTATCGATTCGGCCGACATCGATCGCTACCTCGGCGTGATCGAAGAAAGGGTTCGTACCGCCAGAACGGGGTCACAATGGGCCCTGGACTCCCTGGCCGACATGGGGGACCACGGCACGAGGGACGAGCGCTTCCGCGCGATTGCGACGGCAATGTACGAGCGGCATATCGAGGGAAAACCGGTACACGAATGGTCGCTTGCGACGCAAGATGAAAGCACGGACTGGAGAGACAGCTACCGCTTTGTCGAACAGGTGATGACGACTGATCTGTTCACGGTGGGTCCCGAGGACCTCGTCGACCTCGCAGCGAATTTGATGGACTGGGAACGCATCCGGCACGTTCCGGTTGAAGACAACTCGGGAAAGCTCGTTGGAATCATATCGCATCGCCAGCTCCTTCGCCTCGTCGGCCGGGGGCAGAAAGGTGACGCCCCGGTCGCCGCGCGAGAGATCATGACGCCGGATCCGATTACGGTCACGCCCCAGACTGAGTCGCTCAAAGCGATGGCCATCATGCGTAAGCATAAGGTAAGCTGTTTGCCGGTGGTCGAAGACGATAACAAGCTCGTCGGAATCGTGTCGGAGCAGGACTTCATTGCGGTCGCGGCGATGCTTCTCGAGGATCAGCTACGCGATGTGCACTGGCACGACGACGAATGATACCGAACGACAGCAACTTGCAAGACAGAACCGCTCACGCGACCACCCGGATCATCGGCGAATATGATTCAAACACACCGGGACCGCGAATCGTCATCCTTGCGGGGGTGCACGGCAACGAACATGCCGGTGTCGAGGCGGCAAAGCGCATCTTCACTGCGCTCGGGACCATGGAGTCCGGCGTTCAGGGCCGGATCATCGCGATTCGTGGAAACCTCCCGGCACTTGGCCGTGAAGCGCGCTTCATCGACTGCGACCTGAACCGGATGTGGTCCGGTGCGACGCTCGATGCGCTGGCGCTGCAGGATCCCGCCGACGACAACACGGAGCAATCCGAACAGCGCGAGTTGCTCTGCCGCATCGAAAAAGAGATTCAAACGGATCGCAAGTCGGTGGTGTTCCTCGACCTGCATTCCACCTCCGCGCCGGGCATTCCATTCGTTATTATTGGTGACACGCTTCGCAATCGGCGCATCGCTTTCCCGTTGCGCCTGCCCGTCATTCTGGGTTTCGAAGAAGCGATCGAGGGAACGCTCGACGAGTATTTTGGAGCACGGGGTCTGGTCCACATCGTGGTCGAGGGAGGGCAGCACGGGGATCCGACTACCGTCGACAACCTTGAAGCGATTATCTGGCTCACTCTGACGACCTCGGGGCTTATTTCGCACGAGCAAGTGCCGGGAATCGACGGGCACCGGAGCCGGATTCGCGACGCGGGAGGGGGAGTGTCCGCAGTCGTGGAATTGGTGCATCGACACGGTACCGAAGACGGAGATGGGTTTCATATGGACGATGACCACATCAATTTTGAAACGGTCAGGTCGGGGCAGCGCCTCGCGAGCGATCGGAGCGGTGCGATCGTCACACCGAAAGATGGAATGCTCCTGCTGCCCAACTATCAGAACATCGGCAACGACGGATTCTTTGTCGGAAGGCGCGTACGGAAGTTCTGGCTCCGCTTCTCGGCGATGGTACGCCACCTCGGTGCGGACCGGTACCTTCCGCTTCTGCCCGGTGTGCGGCGCGAGCCTGGAAGCGACGTCGTTTACGCAAACCGTAAAGTCGCGCGCTGGCTGACCGTCAAGATCTTCCACCTGTTCGGTTTTCGAAAATGCCGTCGCGACGGTGACATTCTTGTGTTTACGCGCCGCCCGGAACGGCCCGTGTAGTCATGCTCCAGCTCACCGATCATCTTCTTGTCGCCGTTCTTGTCGTTGGTCTGCCGCTTTACGCGAAGTTCATCTGGTTTCCGCGAATGCATGCGCTCCCGGAGCGCGGCGGCGCCGTGCCCGTTCGGCCCTTTTTGCTCAAACGATCATCGTGGAGTGGGCGCTGTTTGCCATCGCGCTGCTCTCCTGGCAGGTCTACGCGCGCCCACTACCGGAAATAGGGCTCGCGATGCCCGGAGGCGGGCGTTTCTTTGCTGCTGTGGGTGCGGGCGTCGTTGTAATCGGGATTATTGCCGGACAGAACGCGCGTATGGTCCGCGACGCGGAGTTCCGGAAGCAGGCGCTCTCTGAGTTCGAGTCGCTCAAGGCCATGCTGCCTCGTGCCGGTCTCGACAGGGGAGTGTGGGTGCTCCTCTCTATTACCGCCGGTGTGTGAAGAGCTTCTCTATCGCGGAGTGCTCGTCTGGTATCTTGGGAACGCCATGCCGGCCCCGGTAGCCTGGGTGGCCGCTGTGGCCCTCTTCGGCTGGGGACACTTCTGCCAGGGTCGAAAGGGGATGATCCAGACGGCCATGGTGGGTGCTCTGATGCTCGCTCTGTATGTTATTTCAGGCACTCTGTGGGTATCCATGGTTCTGCACGTCGTCATCGACGTAAACAGCGGTCTCTTCGGGGCATGGGTCGTGGGGCGAGCCGAGGCAGAAGAGCCGGAGAGCCGGCCAGCAGCGCCCGCCGCCGGGCAATGAGGAATTTTTGTCCGAACCGCCGTTCATTTCGTATGTATAATTGAAAGGCACATTGGAGGTTTCGAAAATGCTTTTTAAGAACATCTGGACACGAATGATCACACTGGCCGCGGCGGGAATCGTCAGTATCGGTTTGGCGACTGCCGGTGCGGAGGACAAGAAAACGAAGGAAAATGCCGGGGCGGAGGCGAAGAAGGCATCGACCGCTCCCGAGAGAGTCATCAAAACAGATGCGGAGTGGCGGGCGATCCTGACTCCCGAGCAGTATCGCATCACGCGGCAGCAGGGAACCGAGGCGGCCTTCACCGGTCGGTACTGGAAGTTCAAAGGCGAAGGCACATACGTGTGCGTGGCCTGTGGCTACGAGCTTTTCGACTCGCAGACCAAGTACAAATCCGGTACGGGCTGGCCGAGCTTCTGGGAGCCGATTGTAGAATCACACGTCGGTGAAGTGACCGACCGGGGGTCTGGGATGATCAGAACCGAAGTGATCTGCAATCGATGCGATTCACATCTCGGTCATGTATTCGAAGACGGTCCGCGCCCGACGGGGCTGCGGTACTGTATCAATTCTGAAGCGTTAAACTTTATTCCGGCTGAGAAGGAAAAGACCGAAGCGGCAGAAAAGACGAAGAAAAAGTAACGCCCGATACAGGCGAGGTTCTCGAGTGGGGCCCGGTGTTCGACGCCGGGCCCCATTCGTGTTCGTGGCATGGCTGTGGAGCGGACGGGCCTCTTCTGGTATCATTGGCCGCGTGAGCGGAGTCTCCCGCAGCCCGTTCGATCCCGTCACGTACGACGGAAACGCGTACCATCCCGGCCGGGCGAACAATGTGTACATTTTGCCGGGCGTCGGATTGGGTATCCTCACTTCTGGCTCGAACCGGGTCACGGACGAGATGTTTTACGCGGCGACCCGGGCCCTCGCCGGCCAGGTCTCGCAGGCGGACCTGGACCGCGGAACGATTTTCCCGCCGTTGACGGAGATTCGAGACGTTTCCGCAGTAATCGCGACGGCTGTCGCAGATGTTGCGTACGATCGGGTCTGACCAACTCCTCTCGGCCGAAAGACCCCCGGAAGGCCGTGCGCTCCGGCATGTACGAGCCCGACTACTCCGATCTCCAGGCGATCCGTTCTCGAAAATCCCCTATTCATGATTCTCGTATTGGAATACCCTCCTAAGCTGATCGGCGCTATGACGGAGGACGAATGGACATCCTGATTCTGGGTGCGGGTGACATCGGGTTTCAGCTTGCGAAGCGGCTGTCGCTCGATCAGCACAACATCACGATCATCGAACTCGACCCCAAGAAGGCGCGGCATGCGAGCGAGCAGCTCGATGCACACGTCGTCGAGGGTAGTGCGACGAGCTATACCCTTCTCAAGGATATCGTTACTAACGTCGACGTCGTCGCCGCGATGACGAGCAATGACGAAGTGAACCTGATCGGGTGCCAGCTGGCGAAAAAAGCCGGGTCAGCATTCACTATGGCGCGGGTTCGCAACCCCGAGTATACGCTTGCGAATTTTCCCCTGAAACCCGAAGACCTCGGCGTCGACGCGATGATCCACCCGGAAAAGGAAACGGCCGATGCGATCGTGCGTCTGATTCGCCAGTCGAGCGCGACGCAGCTCATCGAGTTCGAGAAAGGCAAGGTGCAACTTGTCGGCGTCCGGCTCGAATCGAACTCGGAGCTCCTCAACCGGCCGCTTGCGAAACTTACACTGGAATATGGTGATCCTCCGATGCGGATCGTCGCGATCAACCGCATGCAGGATACGATCATTCCCACGGGTAACGACGAGCTGATCCCCGGCGACCAGGTGTTTGCCGTCTGCCATCCCGATTATCTTTCAGAGTTCATTAAACAAACCGGCAAACAGGACACACGAATCGAAGACATCATGATCCTCGGCGGCGGCCTCATCGGCCAGTTCGTGGCAAAGAGCCTCGGCAAGGAAATGAACGTCAAAATCATCGAGAGTAACCTTGCGAAGTCGGAAGAGATTGCGGACGTGCTCCAGCACACGCTCATCATTCACGGGGACGGCACGGACTACGATCTATTGGCGCAGGAGGGAGTCGTCGATATGGACGCGTTCATCGCAGTGACGGGCGATGACGAGACGAACATTATTTCGACCCTGCTCGTGAGACACATGAAAATTCCGCGCACGATTGCGCTTGTTAATAAGGTCGTCTACCTTCCCATTACGACTACTATCGGTATGGACGCCGTCGTCAGCAAGCAGCTCCTGACTGTGAACGCGGTACTCGGTTTCATACAGAGGCAGGAAGTCGCGGCTATTGCAAGCTTGCCGGGCGTGGAGGGGCAGGCGATCGAATACATTGCCGGTGAGGGCGACAAAATTACAAAAAACGCACTTCGAAAAGTCAAGTTTCCACGTCACTCCATCGTCGCTGCCGTATTTCGTAATGAGGAGCTTATTATTCCGAAAGGCGATACGCACATACGCCCCGGTGACCGCGTCCTCGTCTTCTTGCTTCCTCAGGCCCTGGGCAAAGTGGAGAAACTCTTCAAGTAATGATACGTCGGCAAGGCACAGATCCCGCGCGTCCGAACGGAGCTTAGAGATGCGGTTTGCCAGCGTGATAAATATTCAGGGGATGCTGCTGATGTTCCTGTCGGCGGCAATGCTCCTGCCGATCCCGTTTTCCCTCTACTACAAGGAACGTGACTGGGTAGTGTTCGTCATCAGCGCGGCCGTGACGCTTGTTGTGGGCGCCACCCTCTTTCTGGCGACGCGCTACGGACGGGACCTCAGGACCAAAGAGGGGTTTGCGGTTGTCAGCTTCGGGTGGATCTTTCTCTCAATATTCGGAAGCTTGCCGTTTCTCCTTTCCGGGGCAATACCGTCGGTCACGGATGCCTTTTTTGAGACGATGTCCGGGTTCACGACGACCGGGGCCACGATCCTGACG
>JAPUJU010000180.1 GCA_027296025.1 bacterium | reverse complement strand
AATCGCGTCCTTCCCAATCTTCTCGGGCCCTTGAACACCCGTTTTCAATACTGCCACGGGGGTTCCGGCAGCCTGTCGGCCTGACAGGGCTGGCATAGCGGGTCCGCAAACACTCAAAAACTGTGCGCAAATCAAGCCTCGGACGATATCCGCTGAGTTGATGCAACGCCACGTACGAATTCGCCCACAGGGGATGAGCGATTCGGTCGGCGAAACGTGATCCGTCAAGTGCATAATCGACACAGGTTCACGAGCGTTCGAAGGAGCCCTTTCATGTACCGAGTAATGGTAAGTTCCGTCGTCCTAGTGTGGATGCTTCCGGGCACAGGTTGTCAGGAACAGAGCCAGCGGCTCAACGCGCCGCCGCAGGGTGCAACTGACAACCCGGCGGCCCTTCAGGAACAGTTGACGTACATGAATGACAACGCCCTGTTGTCGGACATGAGTTTCGGTGACGCACACTTCGTTCCGCACACAGCCGAATTGAACGGGCTCGGCGTGCGCCGGCTCAATCGATACGCCGCCCTGCTTCAACAATACGGCGGCATGCTGCGCTACGATACCCCAATGAGCGATGAGGACGAATTGGTGGTGGCGCGCATGGCACACGCCGTCGAGTATCTCCAGTTGGCGGGACTCGATTCTTCGCGCTTTGAGATTGAGTTGGCCGATCCCGGCGGACTCGGCATGCGAAGCGAGGAAGCCATACAGGCGCGAAAAGCGGCGGAGTCTCCAGGAGCCAGCGGCTCTTCCGGCTCATCGCTGTTCGGGCGATAGAATCGCGACGCACGACGCGAGCGATCACAAACAGAAATCGGCAACGTCACGGAACCGGTGCCTGGAGGATTCAACAGATGTCACCTGCAATTCGATCAGAACGACGGAGCGTTTGGATGCGAATCGGCGCGACCGGTGCGACCATGGGGATCGGTCTGATGGTGCTGGGCGGCTGTCAAGGCAAGACCGAGTCTCTGCACAGGCGTCCTATTACGGGATGGAACAGACTGAGCAAGGGCGCGGTGGCCGGCGGGAGGGAAGTGCTGCCCGAACCGAAATTGCTTCCCATCACGCACTACACTTCCGCGCAGTTGCAGGAAAGCGCCGGCGCGTATGAAGGTGCGATCAACCAGTATCGCAAGGCCATCGTGCTGAACCACGGCTTCGTCGAAGCCTATGAACGCCTCGGCATTCTCCTTGATCGGCTGGCACGATACGTCGAGGCCGAAGACGTTTGGAATCGTGCGGTCGCAAACGGCCCGGAGAACGCGTCCATCCGCAACAACCAGGGATTCCATTACCTAGTTCAGCGCCACTACGAAGAAGCGGCGTTGGCGTTCGAGGAGGCGCTGCGAATCGATCCCTCGTTCGATCGGGCGCGCATGAACCTGGGTATTGTCTTGATCCATCAGGGGCGCTTCGATAACGGCCTGGCTCTGTTTCGAGAAGTCCTTCCGGAAGCGGACGCGCAATACAATCTCGGCATCGTCTTGAGACAGAAAAACATGGATCGGCGCGCGGCCGACGCATTTGCGCTCGCGCTGGAGGTCAACCCGCGAATGAACTCGGCGAGGCTGCAACTGTCGCAGTTGGAGTGGGTTCTCCGTCGCGAGGAAGCCTCGCTAGCGGCGCTCGAGGCGGATCGTCTCGCGTCGGCGGCGATTGAAGTTCTCGCGAAGGACGGTGTCCGCATCGAATCATTCGCATCGATTGTGGACCGGGAACGTTGCAAGCCGGCGGATGGGAAATTCGTAGAAAATTTCTCGACGGATTCCGGTCCCTCGTGGGTCCTGCCGGAGAAAGAATCGCGAGTCGCCCATACGGGCAATTTTGACCTGTCCGGTTGGATCGGCGTAACGCACGAATACGTTCGGGCCGAGAGATGGCACGAAGCGATCGAGGGCGTGATGAAGACTTGGCCGCGCTGGTGTCCGGATCGGTTCGACTACGAGCCCACGTTGCCCGTTGGTATCATGGTTCGACTGAACACGATGCTGAAGAGCCCCTCGCATGCGGCGGTCGCCGGCGTCGAATGGTCGGACGTTCGGGAACACATGGAGGATACGTGGACCGAACAGCTCGAAGACACTTACGATCGCCGCCGCACGGAACTGCCCGATTCGCTGGCGATCGCTCGACGGTCATCGTTTGAATCCGGGGATGTGTGGGACGATCGGGTCGCGGGCGGCGAATCAGGTGCGGTCACGGATTATGTAAGGAAGACCTGGCCGGACGCCTCGGCCGATCGCAAGGTTGGAGAATCGAGTCCGGTCGCTGTGAACGATCACCCGACGGTCGCGGAATGGCTGGCGACGTTGGAAGAAGCAGATTTCGGACAGAAAGATGAAGAGACTTTCTGGAACGAGCTTAAGGTCGGAGCGGAACCCGTCGGCTACACGGTTCCGATTGCTCCTGAAATGAGTCACAGTCCCACGTCGGTGGAATTCGATTCCGTGGATGATGCCTTGTTGGCGCCGATGGGAGAAAGCCGCGATTTCCGCACGCCTTTGGAACAGATCGCGCGGGAGAAGATTCGCGCGGAGGAAGCGGAGGAATCTGCGACGGCAGCGAGCAAGCGGAAGCGGATCAAGCGCGTGAGTCTGGCCGAGCCGGTTAGTCATCGCGAGAGCGGCCACAGTGAAGACGGTTGGTGGGTCGTTCGAGAGGAAACGACGGACGACGACGAATCCGCGCCTTGGAGCGACGCGGAGGCCATGCGGCGTTGGGTCGAGCGGATCGGCGACGTGACCGAGCTGATCTCCGGATCGCTTGCGTCCCCTCGGGAAGAATCGCAGGGGCCGTCGGACGAAGAGCCGTCCTGGTCCGAATCGCAGTCGTGGCAACCGTCCATGGGCCCCGCATTGCCCGGCGACTATCTGACGGATGATCGGGTGCCCGTTTACATGAACGGAGCCAAGTGGATGCGCGAAATCGCCGCCATGCAGTTGGAACAGCAGTTCTGAAGGCAGCAGCGATCGGCCGCCACACTACTTGCCTTCGAGCCAGTTCGATCCCCAGTTGACGTCCACTTTGATGGG
>JAPUJU010000018.1 GCA_027296025.1 bacterium | reverse complement strand
ATCCGTTCCGGCTGGGACCGGCCAAGCGCCGGGCACCTGCGCGACATCGGACACGCGATCGAGGACGCCGGTGTGTCGATGGTCGCGATTCACGCGCGCACGAAGAAGCAGGCGTTCAAAGGCAAGGCAAACTGGGATCTGATCCGTGGCATCAAGGAAGCCGTATCCATTCCGGTGATCGGCAACGGTGACGTGACCGGGGCGGACGAGTATTTCAAAATTCGCAACGAGACCGGTTGCGACGGCGTCATGATCGGACGTGGCGCGATCGGCAACCCGTGGGTATTCGAAGAAATCCGGGCAGCGATCGACGGCCGGGAATACGCACCGCCCACACCGCAAGAACGTGTGCGGGTCATGCTCCGCCACGTACAGCTGACGGTCGATCTGCTCGGCGAGCCGACCGGCCTGATTGTGAACCGTAAGATCATGGGCGCCTACCTGAAGCGCCTTCCGGATTCGCGCGAACTGCGTGGCAAGCTCATGACCTGTGAGCGCATGAGCGTCATGGAAGAACTCTGCGATGAATACCTCGCTCGTCTCGACGAAGATAGCGCGCCACCGATTGACGAGGCGCCGGTGGAAGCCGCCTGCTAGTTACGACCTCTGCCCGAGGGAACCTTTTCGTGGATGAAAAATCGCTGAAAAAACTCCTCGCCGACTTTAAGGCGGGCAAAACGAGTGAGGCGGATGTACTCAGCACTCTTCGCCAACTTCCGTTCGAAGACATTGGGTTTGCCAAGGTCGACCACCATCGCGAATTTCGAACGGGATTTCCCGAAGTGATCTACGGCAGCGGAAAAACCGACGAGCAAATCCTCGAGATTGCCAGGCGCATCGTCGCGAACAACCATGATCTGCTCGTGACCCGCATCGAGTCATCTACGGGTGACAGGCTGAAAGCTGGCTTCCCCGATGGGGAGTATGTGTCTAACGCAAGAATGTTTCTGCGCAGGGCAGGCGAAAAGGAAACATTCGGACGTGTGCTCGTCGTCACAGCCGGCACGTCTGACGTTCCGGTCGCTGAGGAAGCGGCGACTACGGCGTCTCTATTCGGGTGCGGCGTCGAGCGGCTTTTCGACGTCGGTGTCGCGGGCGTGCATCGAATGCTCGCCCACCGGTCGATGATCGAGGAGGCGGACGTGATCGTTGTGGCTGCGGGTATGGAAGGCGCACTAGCGAGCGTCGTGGCGGGTATCACGAGCGCCCCGGTTGTAGCGTTGCCGACGAGTGTCGGATATGGGGCGAGTTTCGAAGGACTGACGGCGCTTCTCGGAATGCTGAACAGCTGTGCGACCGGAGTGAGCGTCGTAAATATTGACAACGGTTTCGGAGCGGGTTGCGTCGCGGCGCTGATCTGCGCGCGTGCCCACAAAATCGCGAAAGACCTGGGGAAAAAATTATGAAGGATGCGCTAGTCCTGGATCCGTTTTCCGGAATCAGCGGCGATATGTTTCTCGGAGCGATGGTTGACGTGGGCGTAGACTTCGAGGTACTTCGCGCGACACTGCTCAAGATTTCCGCGCTCGAAAAAGTGTCGGCCGAACGCGAGACGGTCACGCGCGGTGTGTTCACCGCGACGCGAGTCATCGTCGAGTGCCCGCACGAACACGTCCACCGCGGGCTGTCCGCAATTCGCGAGATCATCGACACAGCCGATCTTCCCGCGCGCGTCAAGAGCGGCGCGATCGAAACGTTTACCCGCCTGGCGAACGCGGAAGCGAAGGTGCACGGGCACGACATCGAAAAGGTTCACTTTCACGAAGTCGGTGCACTCGATGCAATTTTCGACATCGTCGGAATGCACCTCGCGCTCGACCAGCTCGACTACCCGAGAGGATTCACGCGTCCGCTTTCGCTCGGCTCCGGTTCGACGAAGAGCGCGCATGGAGAGATCCCGCTGCCGGCGCCGGCAACGATCGAGTTGTTGAACGGGCACACTGTTCGATTTACTGAGCGCACGGAAGAGCTCGTCACGCCAACGGGCGCTGCAATCGTGGCCTCGATGTTCGAGCCACTGCCGCCGGATGTGACGGTCGTTGCGGGCCGGGTCGGGTACGGTGCGGGAAGTCGTGAAAGCGATGGTTTGCCGAATGTGCTGCGCATTCTGCGCGGGTCCGTCGATGAGGCAAGACGACACGTGTGTGTCGTGACGAGCACGATCGACGATATGAACCCGGAGATGTATGGCTATCTGATGGAAAAGCTCTTCGCCGAGGGCGTGCTTGACGTGTACTACAACTCGATCATGATGAAAAAGAATCGTCCGGGGACGGAGGTTACCGTCATCACAGAAGAGAAGGACGACTACAGGGTGGCCGATCTTCTGATGGGGGAAAGCACGACGCTCGGTGTCCGGATCCAGCGCGAGGAACGCGTCGAACTGGCGAGGCACAAGGAAGAGATCGAGACGACGTACGGAACGATTCTGATCAAAGTGGCCGACCGGCCGGATGGCGGACAGCGAATGTCTCCCGAATACGAATCTTGCAAAGCGGCTGCGGAACGGTCCAGAGTGGATCTGTTGTCCGTCTACGAGGAGGCACGGCGCGTATGGGAAACAACCACCCGCAAAAAATAATACGAATCGCCTTG
>JAPUJU010000179.1 GCA_027296025.1 bacterium | reverse complement strand
ACGCGCACACAGGCGCCGCCGGCCGTTCGGTCAAAGTCCATCTCATCAAGTGACGCCGTTCAAGGCGCGACAGCGCCGGCGGGGTTGTGGTATACCGTATTAGTGATGAATCTCGACAACGAATACGTTCGAAGGCAGTTCCCCGCCCTTGCAGGCGATTGGACTTTCTTCGACAATGCTGGAGGGTCCCAGACGCTTACTCAGGTCGTTCAACGGATCCAGGAGTACCTGCTTACCTCTGACGTTCAGCTCGGGGCCTCCTACGCGGTGTCCCGCCTCGCCGGCGAGCGCGTGGCGTCTGCGACAGAAGCCATGGCGAACTGGGTCAACGCTCGGCACCCCTCGGAGATCATCATGGGCTCATCGACATCCATGCTCCTTCGCATCCTGTCGATCTGCTTCGGCCAGACACTGGAGGAGGGCGACGAGATCATCGTCACCAACCTCGATCACGAGGCGAATATCGGCCCATGGGTGGATCTCGCGAAAACAGGGATCACCCTCAAAACCTGGGAGGTGAACCCAAACTCGTGGGAGCTGGAAGTTCGCGATCTGGACGTACTGCTCACCGATCGAACACGCCTCGTCGCATTGACGCACGCATCGAACATCGTCGGGCACATCCACCCGATCCGCCAGATCGCGGATATCGTGCACCGCCGCGGCGCCATGGTCTGCGTCGATGGTGTTGCCTACGCGCCGCACCGACGTATCGACGTGCAGGCCTTCGACGTGGACTTCTACGCCTTCAGTTTTTACAAGGTGTACGGGCCCCACTACGCGCTACTCTACGCAAAACGGGACGTTCTCGATCAACTGCCCGGCATCAATCATTTCTTCTTGAAGGACGAAGTCCCGTACCGGTTCCAGCCGGGCAGTGTGAACTACGAGCTGAGCTACGGCATGACGGGGTTATGGGACTACGTCAGCGGACTCTGCGCAGCGCACGGGCGAACCGACCTGATGGGTGACCGTCCGAGCCAGCTCGATTTTGTTTTCGATCTGATTTCCCGCCACGAAGAGGCCCTGGTGACGCCGCTGCTGGAGTTTCTCACCTCAAAGAAAAACGTACGGCTGATCGGACGCGCCGAACCCGACCGCCTGCATCGCGTACCAACCGTATCCTTCATCGTCGATGACATGCCCAGCGACTCCATCACTCTCGAAGTCGACAAACACCACATCGCCATCCGCTACGGCGACTTTTATGCGCGCCGTCTCATCGATTCCCTCGGCCTCGGCCCGCAGAACGGTGTCGTTCGCGCAAGCCTCGTGCATTACAACAGGCTCGAAGAGGTCGAGCAGCTGATTTCCGTCCTCGATCATTTGATCTGAGCAGTAACTGCGAGCAGTTCTCTTAGCTCATCGTTGTTTCCAGCATCGGGCTTGCGGAGTCCGTCGACCGGCGGTTGATGATGCCCCCGCGTTCGACGGTGATCGGCCTTTCGCCGGACGATCCCGCGCCCATGATCTCGAGACACAGGCTCATGTAGTCTTCGGTACCGTTGCTTCGCGGCCGGTACGTGAAAATGTCCTGTCCGTGGCTCGGCGATTCTGCGAGAACGATGTTTTCACGAATCATCGTGTTGAGAAGCAACGATCCGAACCGCTCTTTCATGCTCTCGACGACGTGGCGGTTGATGATCTTCCGTCCGTCGAACCGCGTCGCAATCAAGCCGCCGATCTGAAGGCTGGGATTCAACCGGTCCATGATCACTTCGATCGTTTTCATCAGATTCTCGACACTCTCGAGCGCGAGGTATTCGGTCTGCACCGGGATGTACACCTTTTTTGACGCGACGAGTGCGTTTGTCGACAGCAGGCTGAGGCTCGGCGGGCAATCAATGAGAATGTAGTCGAAGTCGCCACGAATTTTGTTCATCGCCTTCTTGAGCAGTGATTCCCGTTCGGGCCCGTTCGCGAGCGTCATGTCCGCGCCGGCAAGATCAAGATTCGACGGCATGACGGTCATGGAGAGCTGTGATTCCTCACCGTTGATCGTGAAGCGCGCGCCAAGCGGCTTCTTCACGAACGCATCCTGCGGTTCCACGCGCCCGCGCAGCACATCGTAAACAGTGTTCGTATACTCATCCGCCTCGATACCGAGAAACGTCGTCAGATGACCCTGTGCGTCCAGGTCCACGATCAGAACTTTTTTTCCCAGAATTGTCAGCCCGGCTCCGATGTTGACGACAGACGTTGTTTTGCCCACGCCTCCCTTTTGATTGAGGAACGCTGCGATTTCTGCTCGATGCATCCAGTTCTCCTTACGTATTTAGTGGTGCCAAAAAACTATCTAACTTGCCTTTTTTTAGGCAAATACGTGTTACTTGTTCATCCAGACTGGATACCTTTACGCGGGATCACAGAATATTGCAAATATTTTCTTTGAAAAAAAAACGGGAGAGGGCAAACAAATCGAGAGGGTCGCCGGGAGTCCAACGGACGTGAGGATTTCCACGCCCACGTCTTCCCTTATCGTGACAGGCCGAGGCGTCGTGTGATCTTTGCAAAGGTTTTCTGGAGGACGCGTGTGCGGTAGAAACTCCAGACGACAAGCACGACCAGAACGACCGCGGAGGCGATTTTCCACCAGGAAGCGCCGTGCGCCATCGGCTCCATGATGGCCCGGGGCGTAAAATTGTTTCCGACGAGCCGGTCGAACAGAATGCCCATGAACAGACTGATCACCGCGATGCACGCAAGGTAGATACCGAGGGCCACGCGCCCGAGTTGCCTCGCGAGAACGACGAGGCTGGCAATGTTCGTCGCGGGCCCCGCCAGGAGAAAAACGAGTGCCGCACCGGGGCTGATGCCGCCAGCAATCAGGCCCACGGCGACAGGCGTCGAAGCAGCGGCGCACACATACGCGGGAATACCGATGAGCAACATGACGAAGTAGACGAGCGGCGATCCACCGACTACACGATCGAGTCCGAGGCCGGGCAGCACCGCGACCAACCCGCCCGCAACGAAAAGACCCAGGGTAAGCTGGGGCATGATGTCGTCGAACATGTCCTTGAATCCATACCGAACCGCTTCTCCAAACCAGCCCTGGACCTGCGGTGAGGCCTGACGTTCTCCATCGCTCTGGCGTTCCGCAACCGAGTCGGTGGCACGCACGGTTTCGGCGCGCGAACGAGCCCCTTCGACTCCGTCGATGGCAAGCCCGGTGACGATCGCGGTCACCAGCGCGGCGATCGGACGAAAGATCGCGTAAAACGGTCCGAGCAGCACCCAGGTCAGGATGATCGACACGATATCCGTCTCGGGGACCGAGATCAGGAATGACGCCGTGGCGCCCTTGCTCGCACCCTCCTTGCGAAGGCTCAGGGCGGCCGGGAGCACTCCGCACGAGCAAAGCGGCATGGGCATCCCGAAGACGGCCGCCAGAAAAACCGAGCGGCTGCCCGGCGCAGTGATCAAGCCGGTGACGCGCTTGTTGCGGCTCAGGAAAACATGGAGCAGGCCGGCGAGTCCGAAACCCAGCAGCAGGTAGGGTGCGGATTCCGCGAAGATTCTGGCGGTTTCTGTGAGGATCGACATGGCCCTTACCCAGGAGCCCGGCGCAGCTTCGTGCCGTACGGGGCTATGCCTTCCCCCGGAGCGTGGCGCGAAGTCGGCGTATCGGGCGGTCTCCGAGCATCACGAGAACATACACGGCGCCGGCCAGGAGTACCGTCGTGGCACCCGCCGGCAGGTCAGGCCCGTAGCTTATCGCAAGGCCCGCCGTTGTGAATATCGCACTCAGGATCGCCGAAATCACCATCATTTCCCACAGGCGGCGCGAGAAACGGCTCGCTATGGCCACGGGAAGCGTCAGGAGGGCGATCACCATCACGATTCCGACCACGTAGATCAGTGTAACGATGGTAAGCGCGGTCAGGCACAGAAGCAACGTGTGATAGAGAGCAACATTCAAACCACGAAGCCGGGCAAATTCCTCGTCGAAACATACGGCGAGGAGCTGATTGTAGAAGATAAGCGAGACAACCACGACGAGGACGTCGAGACCGACGAGAAGCTGGATCGCCTCGCGGTCCGCCATGACAATGTTTCCGAACAGGTACGTCATGAGATCGGCTTTGTACCCCGGCGTCTGAAATATGAACATGACGCCGATGGCCATGCCAATCGCCCACATGGCCGAGATGATCGTGTCTTCCCGCTCCCGTCCCCACATTCGCACGGCACTGATCAGCAGCGCGGCGATGAGTGCCGCTGCGATCGCGCCGTGCAACGGGTGAAGCCACGCCCAGCCGTTCACCACGCGAAAGTAAAAGGCCGCACCCATGCCCCCAAGAACCGAGTGGGCAAGGCTGCCGGCGATCAACGTGATTCGGCGCGTGACCACGTACGTCCCGACGACGCCGCACGCGATGCTCGCGAGTAACCCCGCAGCGAGCGCATCGCGGATGAAGCCGTGGTTGCGGACCGCTTCAAAAAACTCACCCATGATAATCCTTGCGCGTGTGGTGGTCGTGGTCGACAAAGCGCGCGTTATCACCCGAGAACAGGGCAGCGAGATCGCCGCCTACGTCGGACAACGAATGCAGGACGACTTCGCGGTTTACGCAAATCACACGATCGACGTACCGGGACACGAAACTCACGTCGTGTGAGACAATGATCATGGTTACCTGCTCATTCAACCGGTGGAGCAGTTCGTAGAAATCGTCCTGGATCGACGGGTCGAGACTCGACGTCGGTTCGTCGAGTATCAACAGCTCAGGATCCGCTACCAGCGCGCGGGCAATGAGAACACGTTGCCGTTGTCCTGCCGACAGCGACGAAAACGACCGGGCGGCGAGGTCGTCACAGCTGACCTCGGCAAGCGCCTGTTGCGCGGCATCCCGGTCTTCGCGCCGAAAGGGTCCGAGACGCATACCCTTCCCGATACGCCCCATCAATACGACGTCCATCACATTTACCGGAAAACTCGGATCGAAGTGGAGATGCTGCGGCATGTATCCGAGGCGGCCGCGTGCTTCAACCGGGGTCTGACCGAATACC
>JAPUJU010000178.1 GCA_027296025.1 bacterium | reverse complement strand
CAACGAGATTTCCGCGAAGAGCGCCAAAGACAGGATCCGGCGTATTATCGAAGACGAGAATGCGCTTAATCCGTTGAGTGACCAGAAGATAGCGGATATACTCAGGGCAGACGGGCTGAACATCGCGCGCCGGACCGTCGCCAAGTATCGCGAGCAACTCAATATTCTTCCGGCTCGTATGAGAAAACAATACTAGTTTCGCTCGTACCGGTTCGCTATACTGTTACTAGACAAGTACCTCCGCGAATTTTGCGGGCTCGACTCCGAGACGGCAAAGTGGTCAAGCACATCGCCAATAGCTCCCAGAATTCTTTCCAACAAGGCTCCAAAGACTTTCTATATTTATTTCGGCCATCAGCTGCCGAACGTGCCCGGTTGTGTGAGGGTGGCCTCTTCCACGACAGTGAGGGTTGTTGTTTACAGAGAGGTGAGCGATGAATATTTCCATTACTTCCAGGCATTACGAGCTGTCAGCTGATCTGAAACAATACGCCGAATCGAAGATTGAACACCTTTCGAACTTTTTTGACCAGATCGTTAACGCGCACGTGATTTTCGCCCTTGAGAAGTACCGGCATTTTGTCGAAGTCACAATTCACATGAACGGTAAAGACATCAATGCTAAAGACGAGTCCGAGGACATGTACACGTCGCTGGATCGCGTAGTCGAGAAACTTGAGCGTCAGATCCTCAAGCACAAGGGCAAGCTCTACGGCAAGAAAACGCCGAAACTCTCGACGATGGAAATTGATCTCCCTCCGGAAGACACGGAGGGAGAAGTCACCGGCGAGATCGTTCCGGCGGATTTGATCGAGTTTCCGCAGCTCTCTCTTGCCGAGGCGGCGGAGAAACTCAAAGCCAACGGCAAGGACTTCAGTATTTTCGCTAACAAGTCAACACAGCGTCTGAACGTGATCTTCAGGCGCGAGGATGGTAGCTTGGGGTTGATCGAAGCGAGCTGATATGGAGAAAAAAGTTCTTTCAGTTCGTGCGTTCTTCGAGGAGAACGAAAAGGGGTTCCAGATGGAGTCGGTCAACGATATTCTGGATAGCCCACTTCCTATCAGCGTCCCGGATATTCACCGGCCGGGCCTCGCGTTGACCGGATTCATGCAGAACTTTCTCAACGAGCGCATTCAGGTGCTCGGTGAGACAGAGATTCTCTACCTGAATACGGGAGACGGGGACGAGCAGCGGGGGGCCATCGAGAACATTCTCTCGGTGCCGCTCGTGTGTATCATCGTTACGCGAAAGCTCGAGATTCCCGCCGCACTGGTGGAAATCTCGATAGCACGTGGTGTGCCGCTCTTCCGGACAACGATGTTGACGACGCCCTTCATCCAGGAAGTTACGAAGCATCTCGGCGACGTGTTCGCACCGACCGAGACGATGCACGGGACCTTTCTCGACGTTTATGGGGTCGGTTTGCTCTTTACCGGACAAAGCGGTATGGGCAAAAGTGAAATTGCGCTCGATCTCATCGAACGCGGCCACCGGCTGGTTGCTGACGATACCGTTCACGTCACGCGGATCGCCGAGGACGTGCTCATCGGACGGGGCCATGAGCATCTCCAGCACTTCATGGAGATTCGGGGAATTGGTATTATCAATGTGCAGGATCTTTTCGGGATCCGGGCCGTTCGCGTCCAGAAGCGGCTCGAGGTCGTTGTGAATCTCAAGCAGTGGAACGCCAAGAAGGACTGGGAGCGGCAGGGACTGGAGGAGGGGTTTACGCAAGTTCTGGACGTCGACATTCCGCACGTGACAGTACCGCTGTTTCCTGGCAAGAATATCACCGTGATCTCTGAAGTAATTGCGATGAACCAGATGCTGAAAGTCTACGGAATCAACGCCGCCGAGCGGTTCAATCACATGGTTATCGATCAGATGGAAAGCCGGGAGAGGACGAAACACTACCTCAGGTATGACACCGAGTAAACGGTCGGAAGGGCAGCATGGTTGCAGGCATCGTTGTTACACACGGTAGTCTCGGCGACGAATTGCTGAGGACTGCGGGTTTGATCATCGGAGACGTGGCCCACTGCGTAGCGGTTTCAAACGAAGGGAAAACTCCGAAGGCGGTCTGCGCGGAGATCGAATCGGTCATCGAGTCTCTCGATGGGATTCCATGCATGGTTTTCATCGATTTCGTCGGTGGGAGTTGCAGCTTCGCGACCCTGTCGGTCGAACGAACTGACGGCGGACTTTCGATTTTGAGCGGGGTAAACCTCCCCATGATTCTGGCCTTCCTCAACAAACGTGACAAGGTATCCTTCGAAGAACTTCCGGACGCTGTTCTGGAGCGAAGCCAGGAGAGCCTGCAAATACTGGACCCGAGCAAAATTTGATGCCACTCAGCCTGGTAAGAATCGATGATCGCTTAATCCACGGCCAGGTTGTGCTCGGATGGGCACGAATGATCGAGCCCGATCGAATTATCGTGGCGAACGATCGTATCGCTTCGAATCCCCGCGAGCGGAAAATCTATTCGCTCGGTGTGCCCTCAGACATCAAGGTTTCCTTTTTGACCCTGGACGAAACGACGCTTGAGTTACTCAACAATCTCTATCAGAGTGAATCTGTGATCGTTCTTTTTGAGAGCGTCCGGGACATCAGCGCGATCATCGACAAAGGCGTGCAGTTGGAGACAATCAACGTCGGTGGTTTGCACTACCGTGAGGGTGCTGAGGAGCTGCTTCCTTACGTTTTCCTGACCGAAGAGGACCGGATGTTTCTCAGCGAATTCGTCAAGAAGGGAATCACTTTGCTCGCGCAGGACATCCCCGGCAACGCGGCCAAGGTGATCAATTCGATGGTTGTTTGATCCGCCACTGCGCGGCCTGGAAATGAGCTTCATCGTCGAACTCAGCCTGATCGCGGGGTTGCTCGCGATTGACGATCGGGCTGGCTGGCAGAGTCTGCTTGCCCAGCCTGTTTTTGCCGGCTCTCTCGTCGGGCTTGTTGTCGGCGAGTTCCAGGTCGGCGTTGCGGTAGGGCTTGTCCTCGAGATCATCTGGTTATCGATTCTGCCCATGCGCGGTCAGCGCAGACCGGATCAGGTTGCCGGGGCGGTGGTAGGAGCGGGGACCGCGGGGCTTCTCCTTCGTTTGACTGCCGACCCGCGCATCTTGTTGATCACTGCGGTCGGTATTCTCGTTGGGTTGATCGTTGGCGAGGTCACAGGCCGCTTGCTTTCACCGTTCAACCGGTTCCAGAACGTCGTTTTGGGCCGTGTCGATCTCCGCAACTCCAGTCGAATCGCATCCGGACTACTCGGCCTGCAGCTCGCATCGCTGGTGTACATCTTCCTGGTCGAAGGTCTCCTTGTGTTCACGTTTCTATCACTGAGTTTGAATGTTACCGAGTGGCTCACGGGAGCCGTTTCGCTGGTAGGTTCTCAGGGCTGGCTGCGCCTGCTTCCGATCATTGGTGCCGCGTCGTTGATTCACCTCTACTGGCAGCACAGCCTCAAGCGCGTGCTTGTGATGTTCACGGTTCTGACCGTTCTCGTTCTATGGATAACCTGAACACACTGACACGATTCGACCTGTTCCGCGTCTTCCTGCGCCTGCTCTTCATGCAGGGGCTACTGAACCGGCGCGGGATGCAGAACCTCGCCCTCGCGAACGCGCTGGCGCCCGTCGCGGGAAAGATCGACGCGGGAAGGGTTAAGTCATTGCAATCGAGACACCTGGATTTCTTCAACTGCAATCCGAACTTCGTACCTGTGATCGTCGGCGGTCTGCTGCGGCTCGAAGTGGAACGTCTGGCTGGTAAGCCTGTGTCTGACAATGATATACAGTATTTCAAAAAGTCTCTCGCAGGTCCCCTTGCAGCGGCCGGCGACATGTTGTTCATCGGAAGCGCAAAACCTCTGGCATTGACTTGCGCCTGTATCTTTGCTATATATAAGTTTCCCATAGGGTTATTGGCAGTCTTCTTACTGTATAATCTTACGATAATCTCCTGTCGCCTCTGGGGTATCTACTTCGGCTACGCAAAGGGATGGGAACTCGTCGATTTCTTTACGGGTCCCGTCTTTCAACGGCTTCTTGGAGTTGTCCACGGTATCGGTGCGGCGGTTGCCGGAATCTTTGTCGGCGTCGTCTTTGACCGGGTTCCTCAAACCGGCCCCTGGGTACTGGTTATGGGAGCTGTTCTTTTGGGAACCACCCTGTTTGCGTTGAGAAGAAATGTCCCGGCTTCCTGGTTAGCCATAATCCTTTTTCCAATTTCCGTCCTGCTTTCACTACTGGTTGGCCGATGGTGAGTGCCTCAACGCGCAGGACACGATACGGGATGTACGATGATCGAGTTCAAAACACAGGTAAACAACAAAATCGGTATGCATTTGCGGGCTGCCGGTGAGTTTGTGAAAATCGCGACCCGGTTTGCGAGCGAAGTCACTGTGATCAAGAACGACAAGCGCGCGAACGGAAAGAGCATCCTTGGGCTGGCGAGTCTCGCCATCGGGCGCGGTGTGACGATATCGATCGAGGTCGAAGGAAAAGACGAGCAGGAAGCCACCGCCGCATTGCAACAGCTCATCGCAAACAATTTCTACGAAGAGTAGCCGCGAGATGGAAACCGGAAAAGTTCCAGAATCGGCGAATGCCCCTTCGGCGGTGCCGCCTGTCTCGGATTCCGACACGAAGGAAGAGTTCACGCGCGAGGGAATTTCCGCCGCGCCGGGAATCGTGATTGGTACCGCGTTCGTTCTCGATCACGAGAAGCTGAGCGCGCCGGAGGAGACGATCCGGGCGCAGGACACCGAAAATGAGATCGCCCGCTTCCGCGAAGCGCTGGAGAAAACGAAAGCAGAACTCAGGAAGATCAAGGAGAGCCTCGCTGCCCAGATCGGTGACGATCACGCCAAGATCTTCGAGTCGCACCTCCTGATCCTCGCGGACGTCACGGTGATCGAGGAAACTGAAGCGTTCATCCGAGATGAGAGGCGGAATGCCGCGTGGGCGTTTCAGTCCGTACTCACCAAGGTCGTCACGAGTCTGCGGGCGATCAAGGACGAGTACCTGGCGGACCGCTCGACCGACATTGTCGACGTGCGACGGCGCGTCGTACGACACCTGCTCGGGAAGCGAAGTCGGACCGTTGCGAGTCCGCCGGAACCGTCGATCATCGTCGCTCACGAACTGGCTCCGAGTGAAACCGCCCAACTGAACCGGAAAGTCATACTTGGTTACGCGACCGATTCCGGTGGACGTACATCGCATACAGCGATCCTCGCGCGCTCCCAGGGAGTGGCAGCGGTCGTCGCGCTCGAATCTGCATCGCAAGAGATCGAGACGGGTGACAAGCTGATCCTGGATGGCAACTTGGGAACCGTCGTAGTGAACCCGAGCCGCGCGACGCTGACGATGTACCGCAAGGAAATCCGGCGGTTCAAGAAACTCGAGAAACAACTGCTCACGCTGACCGGGTATCCGGCCGACACGCTCGACGGTCGTAAGTTCGAACTCGTGGCCAATATCGATTTACCCGAGGAAGTCAAGTCCGCGTCAAACTACGGCGCCGAGGGGATCGGACTTTTTCGAACCGAGTATTTTTTCATCGCACAAGAAAAACTGCCGAGCGAGGATGAGCAGTTTCGCGTTTACCGGGCCGTCGTTCAGAAAATGAACGGCAAGCCGGTGACGATCCGCGTTCTGGACATCGGCGGCGATAAGATTGCCGACTACATTCACAGCTCCCCCGAATTGAACCCGTTCATGGGCTGGCGCGGCATTCGCTTTCTGCTGACGCGCATCGATATTTTCAAAACGCAACTGCGGGCGATCTACCGCGCGAGCAGCTACGGCAAAGTGAACATTCTGCTGCCACTTATCGTGCAGCTGGACGAAGTGACGAAGGCGCGCCGGATTTGCGAGAATGTCAAAGAGGAGCTGAGAAAGGGCCGGTTCAAATTCGACGACGACGTAAAATTCGGCGTAATGATCGAGACGCCGTCCGCTGTCGCCATTGCGGATGCGCTTGCGAAAGAAGTTGACTTCTTTTCCATCGGTACGAATGATCTCATTCAGTACACGATGGCCGTCGATCGTGGAAACAGCAAGATTGCGCACCTCTACCAGCATCTGCACCCCAGCATCATCCGGTTTCTGAAGATGACGGTAGATGCGGCCCATAAGCGCGACATTCCAGCAACGATCTGCGGCGAGATGGCGGTCGATCCCCTGTCGACGGTCGTCCTCATCGGACTCCAGGTCGATGGTTTCAGCTGCAGTCCAAACATGATGCCCGAGGTGAAGCGGATCATCCGCTCAGTGAC
>JAPUJU010000177.1 GCA_027296025.1 bacterium | reverse complement strand
TCGTGCGCAAAGATAAGGCCGGACTTGATCGACTTCGCCTCCTTGTAACCCCAGAGGAAGCCCTTCAACAGCTTGTCGTTTCCCCGCACGATTACTTCACGATAGATTTTCGCCATAGTTTTACTCCGTATCGGATTACCTCAGAAACACAAAGGTTATGATAACAAACAGGGGAATGAGAAGCGGCATGGAATACTTGAACATGTATCCGAAAAAGCTTGGACACTTCACTCCGGCCTCTTCCGCAATGCTTCGGACCATGAAATTCGGCGCGTTACCGATGTATGTCAGCGCGCCCCAGAACACGGCGCCGATGGAGATCGCTTTCAAGTGGGCCTCCTGCTCCGCGATCAGACGGGGTACCGCTTCGGCGTGTGGTATTCCCGCATAGAAATTTCCCAGCGCGGCGTTGAAAAACGTGAGATACGACGGAGCATTGTCGAGAAAGCTCGACAGCGATCCTGTGATCCAGAAGTAGTGGGCGGGTGATTCGAGCGCTTTCATGATAAAGGCGAGTGCCCCCTCCGTGCCCGCGTTCAACATGGCCAGTGCGGGGACAATGGTCATAAAAATTCCCGCAAACAGGTACGCAACTTCCTTGATCGGAAACCAGTTGAAGCCGTTTGCCTGGTGGATTGCCTTGCTCGTCGTCAACAGTGAAAGGCCGCCCAGTATCAGGAGAAGCGTCTCCCGGGTCATGAACTCGATTGGTATCGAGATTCCCAGCACACTCGTTTTGCCGGGGTGCCAGGTGCCGCTCACGACGACCGACGCGATCACACCAGCAAGAAAGAGGAGGTTGTGCAGCCCGTCGACGCGAATCGGAACGGGCTCGGCGTCTTCGGGCGGTGACTCTCTGCGGTAGTAATAGACGTCGATCGCGATGAAAACAGCGAGCAAAGGAACGACCATAAACAGCATCTCAATGACGAGTCGCATCGTCCAGAAGAACGGAACGCCGTTCAAAAAACCGAGGAAAAGTGGTGGATCACCGATCGGCGTGAGCGCTCCCCCGATGTTGCTCACGAGAATTATGAAGAAAACAACAATGTGCACTTTGTGGCGGCGCCACATGTTCGCGCGCAGAAGAGGGCGGATCATTACCATCGACGCGCCCGTCGTACCGATCCAGGACGCGATCAGCGTGCCGATAAGAAGAAGAATCACGTTCTGTAGCGGGCTTCCGCGTAGTGTCCCGCGGATGTGAATTCCACCGGCAATCGTGAACAGGGACCACAGCAATATGATGAACGGAACGTAGTCGAGAAAGTAGACGTGCAGTATCTCGTGAACCGCATCACGGTTGAACGCGATGATGAACGGCACGGCGAAAAGGACAGCCCAGCCCGCAGAAACCTTGGCAAAATGGTTGTGCCACCAGCGTGGCGCAAAGAGCGGTAAGAATGCAATCGAAAGCAGTATACCTACAAAAGGGACGACGGACCACAGTGGCAGATTGGCTCCGAGCGAAGGCCCGGCGTGTCCACCTCCCGTTTCGGCAAGCGCGGGTCGAGATAGAACGGCCAATGCAAAAAAACAAACGATGGAACCAAGTGCTGTTATCCCTGCGGTGCGTCGACGGTCTGGTGGCAAATACGGACTCCTTACTTCAAACGGGGCTCGATGAGCCTAAAGCAAGAAACCGTGTCGGGCAAGTGAGTTTTCTTTCCAGGACATCGCAAACAAAACCCTCGGCGGAAATTGCCGAGGGCTTTGTCCTGGGAGGGCAGCGTTCAGGATCGAGATCTTATCTGTTCAACCGGTTGCGCAGCTGCACGCGAAGCTCGGGGTGGATCGTGCTCTTCCGAAGCAGGCGTTCGATTTCGGTTCGGCTGAAATCAACGATGTAATTGAGCGAAACCATTGGCGGTGTGCGCGGGTTCGTAAGCAGTGCCGTCTTTGCCGGTAGCGTGTTGAAAAACGCGCGATTTCGGCCGACAGCGCGTAAAACATCCTGGTTTGTAACATGGCAGTTTACGATACGCAGGGCACGCTCGGGCGTGTTGATGTGCGTAATCGTTTCGCGGGCGATCTTGAACATCGGATGCATCGACAGGTCGTACCAGTAATGCCCGTCGCGCGCGAGTTTTCGCAGGACAACTGGAGGAATGTTGACCAGGTTAGGCGCATCTGACTTGATGTTTCCAACCGCCTGCTTTTCCGTACGCAGCTGGGCGAGATACTCATCCAGCATGTTGTCTACGACGTTGAACTGTTTCTCTTTGGCAGACACGTAGTCGACGAGGCGCAATAGTTTCTCGAAGTAGGTGTCCTCCATGAAGAAGCCAAGTCGCATCAGGATCCGGACAATTCCCCGCGCGTAGAGCACCTCGGCCCGTGATGCGAGGCAGAAGAGGCGCCGGTAAATCGAATTAAAAAAGACCTTCTGGAAGTTCTCGTCGTAGTTCCGTGATCCCACGACTGTCTCGAGCATACTCAGGATTGTTGCACAGGGTACGACGTGGGGGGTTACGACTTTCCAAAAGCCTTCGATGTCGATGTTGTTGGTCGCATACCGCCGAACTTCGTGATCTGGGTGAAGCATCAGGCATCGCAGATACGGATCACGCATGTCGTGACGGATCTTCTTGACGTCGTTGACGATGCCCTCGGCTGCGGCCAGCGTTCCATTTGTGTTCCCGGTCGTGAAGAAATTCTTTACCGTGGCGAACGAGTTCGCACATTCCGTCCTGCCCTTCCGGGCGATAACATCAAGGAGACGAACGGGGCTCACCATGCGCCAGTAGTCATTCATTACGACGATTTCTGCGCGCATCCACAGGCTTTCCTCTATCATGTCGTATGTGTTTTCCCGATTCTCGAGGAAGTTTGCAAACGTGTAGCGCATCGGACCGGTCAATCCCTCGATCGCGTCTTCGACATCGAGATGGTCGCCATGCATCAAGGAATGGAGTGAGTCGGTGAGCTCTTCGGCTTCCGTTTGATAGTCACCGGCGAGGTAGGCATCCCACGGCGCGTTGGTCAAATGCTCCGTCCACGTCGCGCGAAGTCGAGAGTGGAGTGATGCGAGCGGCTCGCCGACTTGGCGCTGGAGTTTCGTGAAGACCGAGTCGAGGAGGAGGTGATTCTTGGGGATGGCTCCCTCGTACGCCATGTCGAGCGTTTTCTGGAATGCGGTCATTACGGAACCCCAGTGCGAGAAGCTGACTTCAATGTCCTGAATCGCCTGGGCGAAACCGGATGCCGATCCGTCGACCAGCTGCTTGGAGCCTTCGTTCAGGACGTGCTGATACGCCTCCAAAAGAAAATCCGCACCTTCGCGGATTTGTTCGTTCGATACATCTCCCTCTCGACCGCTCTCGAGGAGTGAAAGCATGGAGGTTTTCAGTGCTCGAATTTTTGCCGTATTGGTGGAAAAACTTTCATTCATGTCGGCTCCGCCCGGACTGAACTAGTTAGAATCATTACGGTTACAGTTTTCAGTCGGGGAGAAGTGCAATATGCATGCCGTCGGTGCGAGGGGGGGCGCGCAGAAACCGAATTGGGGGTGCGGCTCAAGACCGGAGGATGCGAACGGCTACGCGATCCCGTGTTCCTTCTTGTACGCGAGCCAGTTACGCTTGAGATTGACGAATTCCTCGAGGGATCCCTGTTGAAGAAAGGGATTCGTCAGGCGTTCGTGGCCGATGGTCGACACGGGTTTCACGCCGAAGTTGTGACCGGGATAGACTTCAATATCGTCGTCCAGGGTCATGATTTTCTTGTGAAGGCTGTCGTATTCTTTGCGTGCGTTTTCTCCGAAGTCGGTGCCGCCGACTTTCCCGACGAACAGGATGTCGCCGGTAATGAGCTTCTTGTCGGCGAGGATGCAGATCGAGTCATCCGAATGGCCGGGTGTAAAGAAGATTTTCAACGTCAGATCGCCGAGAGGAAGCGTGTCTCCGTCGTCCACTCGAATCTGAGCGTCCACCGG
>JAPUJU010000176.1 GCA_027296025.1 bacterium | reverse complement strand
ATGAGGTACCGCGCACAAGTCATCGGCGCGGACGTGACCGTCTCTTCATCGAATGGTTCCGGGACAGTCGTAACGTGCACGCTTTGTCAAGGGAATGACAATAATGGCTGAAAACCGAGCGCTGCCAGAACGCCACCGCATACTGATCGTCGACGATCATCCCATCGTTCGTGAGGGACTCGATGCCCTTATCTCGATGCACAAAGACCTGGAGGTGTGCGGCCACGCAAGCAGCATCCAGGAGGCCCTGGACCTTGTCGAAACGACGAACCCGCGCGTCGCCATCGTGGATCTGTCCCTGACCGATGGCAGCGGCATTTCACTCATCAGTGAACTGAAATCGAGAAACTCACCGGTTCGCACGCTCGTTTCATCGATGCACGACGAAACGATGTACGCGGAGCGGTCGCTGCAAGCCGGGGCATTGGGATACGTCAACAAGCAGGAAGCGAGCAGCCGGATCATCGAAGCGATTCATTGCGTTCTTGACGGCAAGGTCTACCTCAGTGAGCGGATGGCCGAACGGGTTCTGCGCCGGATGGTCGGAACGGGCGCAAAAGTCGAATCCGGGTCGGTCGACGCACTTTCCAACCGGGAACTCGAAGTCTTTGAATTGCTCGGAAACGGGTTTTCCTCCAATGAGATCGCCGAGAAAATGCACCTGAGCGTCAAGACGATCCAAACCTATCGGCAACGCATCAAACAAAAACTTCTGGCGCGAAACTCGACTGAGCTGATTCGCCTTGCATCTACATGGGTCGTCCAGGGCGGCTGACCCGTGCCACAGATGCTGAAGGCCATCACCCGCCAGATAAGCCGAAGCGTGACAAAGTGTGAGTTGACGCACGTTTCGCGAGAGCCAATCGATCTGGAGCGGGCGCGCCGTCAACACCGCGAGCTCGAACGTTGCCTCGTCGACCTCGGATGTGACCTGACGAGTCTGCCGGAAGAGCCCGATCTTCCGGATGCCGTTTTCGTTGAAGACCCGGTCGTTGTTCTCGATGAGATTGCGGTGCTGGCGCTCCCGGGGGCGCCTTCCCGGAGACCGGAAGTCACCTCGCTCGCCGACGCCCTGGCACCCTTCCGTGAACTCACTTCGATAACGGAGCCCGGCACGCTGGATGGCGGCGACGTTCTGCGTCTTGGCAGAACCCTTTTCGTCGGAAGATCAACCCGAACGAACGACGCGGCAATCGACCAACTGACGAGCCTCGTCAGCCCCCTCGAGTACACAGTGGTGCAGGTAACCGTCACCGGATGCCTCCACCTGAAAAGCGCCGTCACACAAGTCGGAGAGGAAACTCTCCTGATCAATCGAAAATGGGTCGATCCCGGCGCGTTCGCGAAGCTCCACCTGATCGAGGTCGATCCGGCAGAGCCGCGGGCAGCCAATGCGTTGTGCGTTGGCGACAGTGTAATCTTTCCGAAACGGTTTGAACGAACGCGAGAACGGCTGGAGAAACACAACATCGATGTTTGTACCGTTGCGGCTTCTGAACTTGCCAAAGCGGAAGGCGGGATAACATGCTGTGCGCTCGTGTTCGAATCGCAGGCCCGGTGACTCCCGGATCGACACACATCAGGGGGTGAACGATGACATGGACCTGCCCGAACTGTGGGCGCGGCTTCAGGAACAAGAACCAGTGGCACTCGTGTGAGATTCGTGAGCTCGACCATCACCTCCAGCGCCGATCGCCGGCGGTTCGCGAAATGGTTGGAAGACTCCTCGAGGCAGCGCACGGGTTCGGAGCCGTCGAGATGGTTCCGGTAAAGACGTCGATCCAGTGCCGACTGATGGATAGGGACTGATCTACATACCAAAAAGCTCGCCACCCGAAGGCGGCGAGTTTTGTTGCCGGCATCGTATTCTCACTCAACTGGTCCCTGTGTACAACTCCGTTTCCATATCGAAAACCTGCACGACATCCTCGTAGTCGTCGAACCAGTATGCTTCCGGGTTGCGCTCAAAAACCTGAAAACGCGAGCTGTCCTCGTCCTGCTGCGCACGGAGATACTTGAGGAAGATGTGTGTCTCCGTCATTCCGACGACCTCTATCTTGCCCGTCGAATGGGACATGACAAGACGCGCCCGTTTGGCGAGGCCCGAACTATTCATCCGGGCCTGCTCGAAAATCTCGTACGACCGCTCAACCGGGATACTGTACTTCCGGTTGCCGAGCGTAGGTCTGCATTGGAACACATAGTACGGCGCCACACCGATGTACGAAAGTTTGTTAAAAAGCTCCGAAAGGACATCGGGGTCGTCGTTGATTCCGGCAATCATCGGCGTCTGGTTTACCACGATGGCGCCCGCGGATTGCAGGAGGCTGAGCCCTTCGACCGCAACATCCGTGAGTTCCACGGGGTGATTGAAATGCGCCATAATATAGATGCGCCTCTCAGCCGTGCTGTAGCGTGAAATCATTTCCAGCAGCGAGGGATCTTCTGTGATCCGCATCGGGTTGAACGCCGGCATCTTCGTACCGATCCGAATGATCCGCACGTGATCAATTTCACGGAGTTGTGCGATAATCTTTTCGAGCTTTGACGTACACATGATGAGGGGATCGCCCCCCGTCAACAACACGTTCGAAATCTCCGGGTGCTCGCGAATGTACTCCAGACCTTCCGACACATCCTTGACTACTTCATCGTTGTCATTCATAAATAGGCGTTTGCGAAAACAGAATCGGCAGTATGCACCGCACACGTCGTTCACCAACAGGAGTGCGGTGGACGCATACTTGTGCTCGAGCCCTGGAACTACCGTGTAGTCGACTTCGTGTGAGGCGTCGAGGCGTCCCCATTCTTCCAGTTCACTTTCGTCGGGGACAACCAGTTTGCGAATGGGGTCGTTGGGATCCGACCAATCGACGAGGGACATATAGTATTCGTTCGTCCGAAAAACAAACTTTTCGGTGACGGCCTTTAGACGAGATTTCTCCCGCTCGTCCAGCCCGTCCAACTGGGCGATTGATGTAATGTATTTCGGCTTCGCCATTGGGTCGGTCACCTCCTGCTTGAGTAAACTATGCGGGACCACGCAGGTCCTGATGTTACGGCGGCACTGAATAAATCGGAGCGTTCGTTAGAAAATCAGACGGAAAAAAGGTCCGTTCGATGCGGCATGCTTGATTGGTGTAAGTGTACCTCTTACTCAAAACTAACCGATTTACAGTGAAAACGCAAGTCCGGTTTACAAATACGCCTTGCACGGTAATTGCGAATAACGTCCGCGGATGTCCGAAACATTTGAATTGCATACCTGTGATAGAAGAAACAGCCTGTAAACCAACCGTCGAGCGAGTGTTATCGAGACGCGGATTTGCGGGGGATTTCGTTATGAGTTATCCACAATTGCCAGATATCAAGAAAAAGGAGAAAACGCGAAGCGCGCCTTCTCCTCTTCCGAGAGAGTATGTGTGTTACGAGCGTCTATTGAGTTAGTGCGCTCTTTCCGAAGAAATAGCGGACACCCAGGGCCGCCTGAGGATTGAATTCCGTGTCCGGAGCGATGTCCATCAGGGGCACAACCTCAAAGAACGCGTCCACCGGAACGGATTCAAAAATGTAGTCCAGCCCCACCGGAATTCGCAAACCCAACGTGTTGTCGTTGTCAAACTTCACCCGTGCACCGAATCCGAAGTAGAGCGCGAGCGTTCCACTCTGGAGGTTAAAGATGCTGAAGTTGTGAAACACGTAGTCAAGCTGCAGGTTCATTGCATTCTCGCCCGAGAAGGACCAGGCGACTCCGGCATCGAACGCCGTATTGCCGTTCATCCACAACTTGCCGCTGAGCCCCGTCGGTTCCCCGACCATCATCCCGACTCCGTAACGCTCGGCCTGAGCGCTGGCGCCGCCGGCCAGGAGCGCAACACAGACACTGCTTATGATCAAAGTACGTAGCATTGGTATACCTGCCTTTCTTGGCGCGATCTGCCCACAGCAGACGACGCGACAAAATGATGACGCAGTTGGGACTACTACAGTAAACAAATGAAGGCGTCTACTGTTTTATTCGGGTAATTTTCCCGCATTTTTTGCAGGTCAGGGTGTGCCCTCTGTACGCAGGCGAGAGCTGCATGACGCGGCCACAGGTACAAGCAAAAGATTCCCAACCGGTTCCGCGTCGCGTGTACTCGAGATTGGAGAGGCTGGTGCCCCCTTTTGAAGTTGCCGGCTCGGCCTGACCGACGCCCACCGCGGCACCTACCACCGCCGCGATTTCGGCCATTTCGGCCACGGGCACGGCGTTTTTCCGACCGCACTTCGGGCAGGAAATCGTGTCGTGAGAACGCTCCTCGGGGAGCTTGATCTTCAGCCCGCAAGCGCAGGCAAGGAACGCATACTCGTTCATTGCGCGCATCAGGTCCATCACGTCGCGCGCCGTTTTCTTGCTGCCCTTCGGCGCATCTTCCTGCGACGGCTTTCGGATTTCGATCGGCTTGTTTCGGTTGAGTCCCGACGCTGGAATAATCGTTGCCGACTTGCCCTTCACGCTAGCGAACGCCCGTTCGTAGGTCTTGAGGTCCGCACCGTGCGTCATGCTTCGGAGAATCTTGATCCGCTCGCTCATCGGCGGGTGCGTGC
>JAPUJU010000175.1 GCA_027296025.1 bacterium | reverse complement strand
AGCAAACCCCAGCAACCCGACGGTCTCGTTGAACTCGTTTGGGATCGCAAGAAATTGAAGTTCTGGCCGTACACCGGAACGAACTTCAACGGCAATCCTCAGGATCCCATCAACCTCGTGTTCGTCGGGCGTGCCGATCCAACAGAGATCCGGGCCGCGCTTCTGGCTCTGGATGGAGACCGGACGGCCTTCGGGTTTCCTCCGGTGTTTCCGTTCAACGCAACCTGGTCCGACGCAATAGGCAACGTGCAAACCGGGTATGCGAAAGGAGAAGGATGGATAGGTGGCGTCGTGCAACTGCAACTGGGGGCTTACTCTCCCGTACGCTTTCACCTGCGACTCTTCCGGGCCGAGAAGCGATTTGGCAAGCGCGGGGAATGGACGTTGGGAAACGCACATTTCGAGATAACGATACCCGGCACGGCCGAACACCAAGTCGTTTGCTGGGAACTCGCCGAACGGATCGTGGTCGCGGATCTGATACGGAGCGGGCTTCTCGATCCGAAGCGTCCACCCGCCTCGACAGGGGTTATCAACCAGGCACCAACCTACCGGGAAATCCCGGTTCCGATTTACAACGGGATGCCAGAGGCACTGAAGGTGGCGTGCGGCCTTCCACCCGGTGCGGTGACCGCGCCGGTTCCCATTCCGTCGGACGGCGAGGGGACGGTCCTTCATCTGGCCAAGAAAACGCGTGTGAGGGCCGAGAGGATCACTGAGGAGTTCACGGTCCAGTTCAGTCAGTTCATACCCATGCCCTTTTGCAGTGAGGGACCGTTGGATTTTGTTTTCGCCGAGGGCACCCTGGACTTGCGAAAAACCGTGCGCGTGAAAAAATCCGGCCACTACGAGTACGACTCCAACATCGCAGGAATTCTGACCGTCACGCCGGTCGACATCACCCAATTTCCGCCCGTGCCGATCGGCGATCCGTTTTTGGCGACGGTGCGCGACAAACAGAAGGGCAACCTGGACCGTAAGAACGCCCGGGTCACGTTCGATATCGAACGCATCGCTCCGCAAGCGAGCGGAACCGAGTCGCTCGAGGTCAAGCTCAAGGTGGGTACTCGCGGCAAGAAGACCTTCCGCTCCGAAGCCACGTGTATCACTCCCGGGCCCTGAGCCGTGGTGATCGTGCTAAGCTGACCTCAGAGCCGTTCCGGCATAAGTGCAGAAAAAGACTGGTGGAGGCCGGCGGGAATCGAACCCGCGTCAGCCGTTAAGAGACGTCCACTACGGATAGCGACACATCCCGTACAGAACCAGCACAAAACCCTCACCCTAAATCGGGTTGAAGTGATTCTACTGCCAAGCCAATGCCATAGGAGCAGGCACTACTGGTCAGTACCGAGCGTCGGCGCGCGGCTCGTCGACACGGACCTGAGAAGTTCGAGGTTGTTCTTCTTGTCGATTGTGTGATATAATAACGGCTTACTCGTGCAACCTTGAGTATGACTTGAGCGCGCCGCTGGCTTGCCACCTCCCGGCCGCTTCACATCACGGAGGTAACTGATGCGATTCGTCCATGTTCTCCTGGTCGCGGTTCTCCTCGCGGTAGTCCCCAGCGTGTCGTCTGCCAGCAAAGTGGACGACCACTTTCTTTATATGTCGCCGCGTCCCGGCGCAATCCTGGTAAACAAGGGCACCACGTTGACGTTCAGACTGCGCACACCCCTGCCGTCGACTGGTGATTTTCCCGCGTTGACGGTGTCCGGCACGTCCAGTGGCCTTCACACCGGTGAATGGATCCGGACCCGCGACAAGACAGCGATGATTTTTCGCCCTTACCAGAAGTTTACCCCGGGCGAAGTCGTATCGGTATCGGTTGGATTGGAAAACGAAGCGGCGACGTACCAGTTCACGGTATCGCCAAAGACGAGGAATCTACAAAGCGAGGTGCCTGAGTGCGATTGCTATGGTGACGATGAATGGACGGATTCCCCTACGGCCAGGAAAGATCTCAAGGGTAAAATGGCGCGGACTCCTGGTGGCCTTCCCCCGCCCGCGGGTTTTCCTAACTTCAACATTAACGTCAACACGAGCTCCGCACCGGGTTTCGTGTTTTTTGCGCCCGGCACCTGGCTCGCGATCATGGACAACAACGGGCTTTTATGCTTCTTCGAGGAACGTGACTTCCGTGTAACGGATTTCAAGAAGAACTTGAGTGGCCAGCTTACATTCTTCGAGCGTAACCCGACCAACGACGTGATTCTACCGCGTTCGAAGGCCTACCTGATGGACAACACGTACACTGTCATCGACGAGTACCTAGCCGGAAACGGATATGAGGCCGATACCGATTTCCATGAGTTTATCCATCTTCCGAGCGGAAACGCGATCTTCATGATCTACGACCCGCAGCCCGTCGATATGAGCGTGATCGTCACCGGCGGCGACCCGAACGCGACCGTCATCGGTCTCGTCCTGCAGGAAATGGACCCGGCGCACAACGTCGTCTTCCAGTGGCGAAGCTGGGACTTTATCCCGATTACCGACAGTCAGAACGACCTGCTCTCTGCCCGCATCGACTACATACACGGCAACTCTATCGAAGTCGATACCGACGGAAACTGGATCATCTCGAACCGGAATCTGAACGAGGTCACCAAGATCAACAGTACGACCGGCGCCATCATGTGGCGTCTCGGTGGCAACGCCAACGAGTTTACGATGACGGCGGGGGGAACATTCTTCACCCGCCAGCATGACGCTCGCCGGCTGCCCAGTGGGAACATCAGCATCTACGACAACGGTAACGACAGCATGCCGCAGGAATCGCGCGCGGTGGAATACTCCCTCGTCGAAACTGGAACGAAGACCGCTACACAGGTATTTGAGTATCGTCGCACTCCGGTGATTTTCTCTCCCTTTACCGGCAGCGTGCGCCGTCAGTCAAACGGCAATGCGGTCATCTCGTGGGGCAATCGGCGCGTTATTACCGAGATCGACAACGCAGGCACAGTTGTATGGGAGATGGAAATGCCAGCCGCTACGACGTACCGCGGTTTCCGCGACACGTGGGTCGGCGCGGTTGCTGCAGCCCCGTATCTGTGGATCACGGTCAACGAAATGCAGCATGAAGCCACTCTCAACTTCGTTAAGTTCGGCGATGAAGACGTAGCCGAGTATTGCATCTTCCAGGACACGTCGCCCAATCCCACTACCCTCGTTGCCACGACGACGGAAAACCTGTGGACGACCGGTACGCTGGACGACAACGTGACATACTACTTCCGTGTGACGTCGAAGGATAGCCTCGGCAACGAAAGCCCGTATTCGAACGAAGAGGAAGTCTTCATCGATCCGACGGTACCTGTTTTCATCATCGGTTTCTCCGCAGCGTCCGACGTCGATGGGGTCGACCTGCGCTGGGATATCCTCTCCGATGAAGACATTCAGGGGTTCAACATCTACCGTAGGCACGGCGACGACCAACCGGTTGTTATCAACCCGGGCGGACTGATCGGCGTTGCCCAGCGCCGCTACATGGACGCAGGCACGGACGCCGGGAAGGACTACTCCTATACACTGGGGGTCGTGCTCGCCGACGGCTCGGAGCTCATGTCACAGACGACACGCGTGACCACACCGGTACGCTCGCTCACGCTCGGGCAGAACCATCCCAACCCGTTCAACCCGAAGACGGTGATTTCATACCAGCTGCCGGAGGCAGGTTTCGTCGAACTGATGGTCTACGATGCTGGTGGCCGTCTCGTACGAACGCTCGTGCAGGAAAACATGCCTGCCGGAGCGAAGGAAGTCACCTGGGACGGGCACGACGACGCCGGCAACCAGGTGAGCTCCGGTGTGTACTTCTATCGCTTGACGGTGGGTACGCAGACTCTGACGCGCAAGATGGTGATGATCAAATAAGCCCGGAATAAACCCGAATTTCTACGCAACGCCCTTCGGCGACTCCGTCGAAGGGCGTTTGTACGTGAGGATGATTGATCTCCCCGGGAGCCTGACAGAGCAATACTTGCGATACGCTAACACCTCTGATACCATACGGGTATTCACCTAGTCACATATTCGGAAATTCCATGGACAGGTTCGGTATTAAGTCGGGGTGTCACTCCAGCTGGAATGAGGACTGCCGAATGCATGTCCATGTCGGTAGGAGTTACTTTGAACTCCCCTTGCGGAGCTTACGGGCACGTTTCTCTCGTTTTTTGAATAGAAGCACGAGGCAAGCTTGTTGCCCCTTCACAATCAAGCGGTTTTCTACATGAGCCGTATGGTATAGTATGCGCGTCGATGCTGAACTGGAGGTATACGATACGCATGTTTCGACGACAGCTTATTCTTTTCGCACTTCTTACTGCATGTGTCTGCTCGAGTGCATTCGGTCAGGCTTCCCTCCCGAAAGTCCCCGATCTCGAGGGCCTTCTCGCGAAACCATTCGGGACGCGCAATCTCGGTATGGGCTGGGGTGGCGTAGCCGACGGAACCGTTGCGGCGACTATCTACTACAACCCGGCCAACATGCTCGCTCTGGGTGGCTTCGAGTTCAGTGCGGAGACGCAGAACTGGTTCGACGAGCTCGACTTTTTCAACGCCGGAGGCGCTTCGAGATTTCGATTTGCTGTCGGGCAGTCAACGGACATGTATATCTCCACCGGCTTGTGGTACGCCGATCAGGTCGACACTCACCAGGATTCGAGCAAACCGCCACCCGACAACAACGTCGAGACAAGCGACCGGTATTTGAACCTGGCCCTTGCCTTGGGATTGGGCACCAAGCGTTTTGATTTCGGTATCGGCGGCGCAGTCAAACCCGTGTGGCTCAAGTTCGGCTCCTTCGATCAGAAGACGACGGTCGTTGCGTACGACGTCGGGGCCTACATTGGCGGAACGTTCGACATCGGCTACAGCAGTCTGACCACAAGCGTCGGGGCCAGCATTCTCAATGCAGGCAACGACGCGAAGGCAGATTCGGTGACGTCTGAACTCCCCACCGAGGCTCGCGTGGGCGTGAGTCTGGTGTTCAGAACCGAAAAAACGTTTACGCGGGGCCAGAGCGGCATATCCATGCTGGAAGTTTACCTCAACGCGGAGATCGTCGGCCGCGCCATGCAAAGAGAAACCAACCTCGGTAGCGGTCCTGAAAACCCACCGCTGGGCTCATCGATTGGTATCGAAGCACGCCTCATAAATACGTTCAACTTCCGCATGGGATGGCTGGACGACGGTGTCGGCGGCAAGGTGCGGTCCGAAACATGGGGCATCGGTATACAGTTCGGAAGCCCCAAATTCCGATTAGCTGCCGACCTTGGGCACATTCCCGAAATCAACCAGGGTGGCCCGAGCGTGACGGCGACCGCACTGACGATCGCGTGGTACTTCTAGCGTGCTGAAACCTTGGGTGGTCGGAACTGCGCCCGGGGATCCGGGTGAAATTGCCGCTGAAATTTGGGCGACAAATGAAAAACGAATAGAGGAACATAATGCTTGATCCGATTATCAAAACAATTGAAGTTCCATGCAGTCAAGAAAAGGCATTCGTGATGTTTCGTGCTAGTTACGGCAAGGGTTGGGTCGTCATTTTTGAGCAGGCATTCAAATCGGCTTGCGGCGGCTGACCTGTGGCGCCCCGCGGCTGGGCGCGGCGTTTTGAGGCCCTGCACGGCCATGCCCTTGGACTGGGCGAGGGCGGCGGGCGGAATTAATAAAGG
>JAPUJU010000174.1 GCA_027296025.1 bacterium | reverse complement strand
TAGTGGCCCAGTACAACGCGGAAGGTGTTGACGGGTGTGATGGTGTCGTAGAGCTGTTCGCTGCCGTCGCCGGGCAGATAGTACGTGGTAACGACGGCGGCAAGAACCCGTAAACGAGTGGGTTGTTGATTCTTGACCGGATTGCCCTTCGTCTTACGAGTTGTACACTACGGTGCTACACCTCTCTGCGAGTTGTCAAGCTGGACAACAACACATGGACCGGCTCGTAAGGTCGGAGTAATTAGCCGCCAAACTACCTCCTCGTCGCGGCCCTCGAGAGCGAAGAGACTCGGCGCCTTCGCTCTCTGCCCTACCTGCGCTAACATTCCGGCCGGGAGATTCGTTCTTACGTTCGATGTGATCAGCCCAGGAGCGCGTCGACGAACGTTTGCGCGTCGAACTCCGAGAAGTCATCGACGCCTTCGCCGGCGCCGATGTAGCGGACGGGCACGCCGAGCGTGTCCTTGATGGCGAGTACAATCCCACCCTTGGCGGTACTGTCGAGCTTGGTCAAGATAATGCCGTCGGCGTGGAGGCTCCTTGTGAACTCCCTAGCCTGATGCAGACTGTTCTGGCCGAGGGTCGCGTCCAGCGTCAGGTACGTGTCAACCGCATTGGACCCGAGGACCTTTTCGCACGCGCGTTTAATTTTCCGAAGTTCCTCCATCAGGTTCACACGCGTATGCAACCGGCCCGCCGTGTCGATAATCACGTAGTCCATGCCACGTGACTTCGCGGCGTTGCAGGCATCGAACGCGACGGCGGCCGGATCGCCGCCCGGCTTGTGGGCGACCATGTCGATGCCAATCTGCTTCGCCCAGACGCCCAGCTGATCCTGCGCGGCGGCGCGAAACGTGTCCGCCGCTGCCAGCAGCACCTTTTTTCCCTCGCTCTTGTAGTGGTTGGCGAGTTTGGCGATGCTCGTCGTCTTGCCGACCCCATTGATACCGACTATGAGGATCGCCCGGGGCGTCGTGGAAAGCGGAGCCGTCTCCGGTGGGTCGTTCAAGAGCCGCAGGAACTCTTCACGGAGAAACGTGCGATAGTCTGATGTCTCGCCTTGCTCGCGAATCGAATCCATGATCCGCTCCGACGCTTCGACACCCATGTCGGAGCTAAGCAGGAGTTCTTCGATTTCATCCTGCTCCTCCTCGGTCACTTTTGGACCGCGCTGAAACAGTCTCTTCAGCGGAGAGACGAAATCATCCCGCGTTTTCTGCAGTTTCGATTTCAGGTCGAACATTCGGAAGGATCAAGCGGTCCGACGAACCGTTCGTCTATGTCTGGACGGGGACCTCGTCTCCGGTGGGTTCGGTCATACTGGCCGCGCGGCGTTTTGCGCCTTTGTCAGTGAATTTATCGACCTCGCCGATATGCACGGAGATCATGCGCGACACACCCGGCTCCTGCATGGTGACACCGTAGAGGTTGTCGGCAGCCTCCATTGTCTTCTTGTTGTGGGTTATCACGATGAACTGTGTACGGTCCGTGAACGACCGCAGCATCCCCACAAAACGACCGATATTCGCGTCATCCAGCGGCGCATCAACTTCATCGAATACGCAGAACGGGCTCGGCTTCACCAGGTAAATCGCGAACAGAAGTGCCAGCGCCACGAGCGCCCGTTCTCCTCCGGAGAGACTGGAAATGTCGTGCAAGCGCTTCCCTTTCGGGCTCGCGACAATCTTGATCTTCGCTTCAAGCGGATCGTCGGAGTCCACAAAAAGCAGATCCGCTTCACCCCCATCGAACAGCGTGAGGAATGTGGACTTGAAGTTCTCGCGAACCTTTTCGAAGGTTTCGCTCAGACGCCGGCGCGCCTCACGGTTGATCCGGCGGATAGCCAGGATGAGGGACTCTTTCGCTTCGTCAAGGTCCTGTTTCTGTTTGCTGAGAAAATCGAAACGATCTTTCTTCTCCGTGTATTCATCCAGGGCCAGCATGTTGACGGGGCCGAACTGGTCAACTTTCGTGCGTAGCGCGTCGAGATCCTCGAGGTCGAGCTGTTCCCACTCCGCCGGATCGAATCGATCGCGGTCTCTGGTATAAGCTTCGAGGTCCTGGTTGAAGTTCTCACGCGCTTTCTCGACGAGCCCCGTGGTGCGTGTTTCGAGCGTTGCCAGCTCCAAGTTACAGCGTTGCAAGTTTTCCTTTTTCTCTTCCGACTGGTTCTTCAGCCGTTTGACGTTCGTCTCCAGCTCGCCGCACCGTTTCTGGATCTCTTCGTAGCCCTCTTTCACTCCCTCGATTTCTTTCTCGACGCCCTCGACCTGTTCGTGCAGAACCGCTATCACGCTTCGGGTCTCAACGATCTGCTCCTCGGAGACCGTATTTTCCGTGGCGCACCGCGCGGCGTCCTCTTCCCGCGAGACGACGAGTTCCTTCAATTCGCCGTCGAGCGATACAATGTTATTCAGCTTTTCGCGGGCGGCTCCCATGTTGCCCGTAATCGTCGCGACCTCCAGACGGAGCTTGCCGGCCGCTTCCGCTAAACCTTCCTTCTCCCGCTCCATGTCGACAACCTTCTCTTCGAGGGTGCTCAGGTCGTCGTCATCCATCGTCGGTTCATCCCGGGGATCCGCGTCCGCTTTCGCCAGTTTTTTCTCGATCTCTTCCAGAACGGCCCGGTGCTCGATGTTCGTACTCTCGAGAGCCCTCAGTTTCTCCCGCACCTTAACCAGCTCGATTTCGTGTCCACGTTGCTCCGTACTGATACGTCCAACCTCCTCGTCCGCTTCGTCGAGCCCTTTCCGCAAGGCGGCAGCCTCCTCCAGTAACCGCGTTTTCGAATCATTCATTGCGAACTTCTGCTCCGTGAGGCGTTCAGCACGTGAGGCGACTCGCTCGATGAGGTCGTTGAGTTCCTTCAACTTGGTCTCGAACTCGAGCAGGGTCATGTCGATATCATCGGCGCCAGCAACCACGATGCGTCCGGCGCCATCGAAGAAAACTCCGTCGAGTGTGACTATGCGGGCCGACGTATTGTTCCGAAGCGCACCGATCGCGTTGTCGACGTTTTCCGCGATCAAAACATCCGCGAGGTACGGTTCGAGATAACGAATCACGACCTTGTCTCCCTCGATGTGATCTAGTGCATGACCAATCGTCCCGTCGATGGTCTTCGCGCGTTCGCGGCCCTTGCCATCGCCTGGGTAAAGAAGCTGCACGCGACCGTTACCGGACTTGCGGATCCGTGAAAGCGCATCGAGCGCGTCTTTCCTGCTACCCGCCAGTATGCCGGAGAGAACAGGCGAAAGGCACGCCTCGAAACAGCGGCGGTACTTCTTTTCCACGCGAACGTGGTCTGCGAGAATTCCTTTTAGCCGCAGCTCCTCTGCAAGCACACCGCCCTCGGCGCGACTGTGCTCGTCCTTGATCCGAGTGAGGTATTCTTTTTTCTCGGTGAGTCGGTTAAGTTCGATGTTTGCCTGTGTCCAGTCTTCCTCGCATGTGCTCAACGAGCCGAGGACTTCCTCCGACTTCACAGAAACCGCATCCAGCAGAGCGCGCACTTCTGTCAGGCGGGCTTTCTTCGCAATTACTAGCTTCTCGGCCTCGGCGGCGAGTGCTGCGAGCTTTGTTTCCGTTTTCCGAAGCCCGTCATTTTCCCTGGCGGATTCATTGATCTTTTCGAGAATCTCCGTGGCCCTCGTCTCCAGATGCTCCCTGGTGCCCCGCACGCGCTCCTTTTCGCGGACGAGATCCAGTACGAGCTGTTTCTTGTCCCGCAGTTTTGTCTTTAATCCCGCAAGCTCGCGGGAGCAAACATTGAGGGTCGCGTCGCGCTCCTGGAGCTCTTTTTCCTTTTTCGTCAGCTCCGCCACCTGTTGTTCGACGCGGCCGTCAAACGTCTTCCGCTCGTTCTCGAGGGAGGAGAGTTTGCGGGTTGCCCGTTCGATCTCTTCCCCGTCTTCCAACATCCGGTTCTTGCCGACGGTAATTCGCTCGGTCAAAACCGCGATCCGCTCCTCGTGCTGCTGCAGTTCCTGGCTGATCTTGTAACGGCCCTCGTGCAGGTCTCCCAGGCGCCGCTCTTTTTCCGTTGCCTCGATGCGGGCTTCCTGGAGGCGGTCCTCCAGCAGCGTGATCTCGTTCTCATCCGAGAGTGTGATTCCTTCGTGGTATTTCCTTTCCTCTTTGACGGAATCGATCTGTTGAAGAATATCGAACAGGGATTTCTTCACGAGCGCCGACTCCATCACGTCGACTTTCTCCTTCAGGCGCGTGTACCTCTTTGCTTTCCCCAGCTGGTAGTGCAAAGAGCGAAGTTCCTTGTCCAGTTCGGCGAGTATGTCGCCAAGGCGTTCTAGATCGGTCTCCGTCTGTTTGATTTTGCGGAGCGCTTCTTCGCGCTGCATCCGGTACCGTGTGACACCGGCCGCTTCTTCGATGAGGAAGCGTTTGTCATCGTCCTTGTCGCTGATCACGGAGTCGACCATCTCGCGTTCGATGATCGAGTAGTTGTGGCTGCCGAGCCCCGTGTCGATCAGGATATTCTTGATGTCCTTCAGCCGGGCGAGTTCTCCGTTAATGAAGTACTCGCTATGCCCGCTTCGATACAGGCGTCTCGAGATCCGGATTTCGGCCTGGTCGATGGTCGAAACGGAGCCGTCCTCGTTGGAGAGCGTCATGTGAACTTCGGCCATTCCCAGCGGTTTGCGCACCCGCGTCCCGTTGAAAATCACGTTTTCCATCTTCGTGTTGCGGAGCATCCGCGTCTTTTGCTCGCCCAACACCCATCGCGTAGCGTCCACGATGTTCGTCTTGCCACACCCGTTCGGGCCCAGAACCGCCGTGATACCGCCGCTGAAGTTCAGCTCGGTTCGGTGGATGAACGACTTGAAGCCGTTTATTTCAATCTTCTTGAGATTCAAATTGGAGCCCTCCAGATCGACGCGATGCCAGATTCAGCGCTTCTGCGCACCAACTTCCAGTTCAATCGGGAACCTTTTCCACGCGAGTAGACTTAACCCTCGGATTCTCGTCCAGTCTTATTTTCGTGCGGTTCGCCTCGCGAGCATCGGCGAGAGGCCCCACGTAGACGCGGTACCATACCCCCCGGCTTCCGAGGTCCACGAGTGCGATCACAATGTTGTATCCGCGTCCGGCCAGGTATTCAGCATCGACAACGGCAGCTTCCATCGTTTCAAAAGAGAAAACGTGCACAAAGAGCATCCCACTGAATGCCTCGAGCGTGTTGGTAGCGGAAATGTTCTCCGCACCCGGCGCGGTGGACCGAAACTCGGCGATCCCCATCTCCCGCGTTCGGTCAGTTGCGGCCGGCGTCGAGGGGATTGTTGATGTCACCGGAGGTGGCGTTTGTTCCTGTGCCGCAACGCCTGAATCCGTTGTGGAGGGTTGACCGCCACGTACCGCTTCGTCCGTATCGACTGGGGTGATTTCATCGGCTGCTTCGGTCTGCACAACCTCTTCCGGCTGCTGCATCCGGGCGGGCGACGGTGCCTGCTGGCCCGTCTGCGGCTCGAGCACCGATCGCGTTTCGACCAGCCACCACACGACGAACGCGACGAGCCCGACCGCAACGATCGCTGCGACGACCCACGGGAAGGCCGAACTGCTCGAACGAACTGCTATCCTGCGTCGCACGCGAATCTCTCCGTCGACCCGGGGGTCTCCGGCGGGCGGTTCCTCTTCGGCGCGATTACGTTGTATTTCTTCGTCACCGAGTTTCTCCACATCTCCCGGGGCTTCGACATTCCCTTCCGGGGCGGACGCAACCCCGGCCCCAGCGCCCGGCGTTTCCTCCGCTCCGGCAACCCGCTCAGCGTCCACGTCCGAGGCGGGAATCTCGCCGATTTCGTCCACAGACGGTACGGACTCGTCGTCAGATGCCGGTGACGCCGTTTCCGTCCCGTCGTATGGCATTTCGATCGGCGGTCTCGGCGGTGGTTCTGTTTCAGATCCCACGTGCGGCATCACAATCACCGGCTGCGGTTCGTCGGGCTTTGCTGAATCCTCTTCGCGCTCCGTACCACCGGCCGACTCGATCGGGGTCGACGGCTCCTGGGGTGAACTCGGGTGCTCTTCTGGACGCTCTTGCTCGGAGCCCTCAGCCGGCGAAACGATGCGCACACTCCACACAGGATCCGAAGTCGCGGACGACACCTTGTCTTCAAGCGGGTCGAGGATGTCGGAGCGAACACGCTTTCCCGTCTGGACGAGCACGGGAAGATCGACGTGCTCAATGATGGGGTGAACGTTCTCGTCATCGTCCGTTACCGGCCCCGCGTAGATCAAACATTTGGACTGGTTCAACAGATAGCGTTGTGCGGCAAGGAACGCGTCCATGACGAAAGGACTCTTTTTGGAAACTGGAAACGATCCGGCGCCAATGATCTTGACCCCGCCGACCGCCTGCTGAGTGATTGCTCCGAGAGAACTCCCGTACAGGAGTAGATCGAGAAACCCGAGGCCGTCGCTGTGCGGCACCGCACCACTCAACCCAACCTCCAGAAAATCGCAGTCGATCATCAGGACGTCTGGAACATGTGCCATGACCGAGCGCACGAGTGCAAACGCAAACTGGTTTCGCACGTCACTGTCCGCATCATCGGAACCAACGTAGATAGAAACAGTGTCATTCGTGACACGATCAACTATCTCCGATGCGAGTGACTGCAGCGGCGCAAGCAGTTCGTCCGGAAACGCATCGTTCGTGACGACACCCTCCAAGCGTCGCCGATCGATTCCAAATTCGAGTGTTCTTACGTTTTGCATGCGATATCCAGTTTCTTTTTTCAGGACGCTTCGGCGTCCCCCGCCAGAACATCGCGGATCGCCTCACCGAGCGTCAGGTCCTCGTACGCCATGACGGCGCGAAGGTTCACTCGTACCTCGGAGCCCTT
>JAPUJU010000173.1 GCA_027296025.1 bacterium | reverse complement strand
TCGGGCCCGTTCTCGCGGCACTTTTCGTCACCGTGTGGGAAATCTACGGTGTGATGTTTGCTGAAGTTCTTGACGTCGGGTCTGTGACAACCCCGGACGGTGGGGATGGCGGCTCCCCACCCGAGTAATCTTCATCCCACTGCCCGCGGCCACGTCTCGTGGGGCGAGATGTCAAGATGCACCACACCGTCACTACGAGGAAAACCCGCGGCGGCGCAACCTTGAGCGACTCGCCGCCCCGGGGCGGCGATTTCTGTATCTCCTTTTTGGGGTTGATTTTCCGTCAAGATTGCCTACCTTCATTAGGATCTGTCCGCTGTCGCCCGAAACTCACGCTTCGGGTGTGAGGGATCTCTGGAGGATAGCCCGTCATGACAAAAGCCGTTATTGTTTCGACCCTGTTGATGTCCTTTATGGCGACCGGCGGTGCGGAAGCCCGCAAGAAATGGGAGTTTCCCGTCTCGCCGTACTTCTGGCTCCAATCTTGGAGTGGCTCGATCGGAACCGGGAACACCCAGCCCATCGACTTGAGCCTCAGCGACTATCTGGACAAGCTTTCCTGGGGGGCGAGCGGACATGCCGAAGCGCTTTACGGTCCCTGGGCGTTGATGTTCGATATCGTTTACCGGAATCTCAAACCCGATGAGGGAGACCTCCTCGCCGACATTGACCTCGTGCAGGTCGAGTTGGGAGCGGCATACGAAGTGGGCCTGTGGGTGCCGACAGGGCTCACGTTCGAGGCGCTGGCAGGTGGACGATATTACGGCGCGAACGTCTTATTGAAGGACATGGGGATCGAGATCGGCGACCGCGACAAGCATTGGGTCGATCCGATCATCGGCGGCCGGGTGGTGAGACCATTCAAGGAAGCATGGACGGCCGTTCTTCGCGGCGACATCGGCGGATTCAGTGTCGGATCGACGTTCAGTTGGAATCTCGTTCTCGGTGTCGGCTACCGCGTCGGCACGATGTCGTTTTTCGTTGCGTGGCGCACAATGGGTGTAGACTATGAAGAAGGAAGCGGCGCCGACAAGTTTGTATGGGATACAGTATCGACCGGACCGGGAATCGGCCTGACATTTCACCTTTAGAAGTTGTCCGGTAAACCGCTCGTAGGTTACTCTAATCGCTTTGCATTGCCAGAAAGGAGTTTCGGGGATGAAAGAATTCAAAGCATCTCGGCTTCCAATGCTCGTCCTCGCGATTGCCGTCGTAGCCATGTCGGCCGTAATACCGTCGTGCTACCCGAACGGGCCGGAGTCTCCGGAGGACTTCGACATTATTGTCACCGCATTCGATGACGACACAGACTTTAACCAGTTCAACACGTACGCGCTTCCGGACTCCGTACCGGTCGTGCCCGATCCGGAGAACCCAAACCAGCCGAAAAACCAGCCCGTGCTTCCGGACTCGATTCAGCAGCTCATCCTGAGCACAATCGAAACCAACATGAACAACTATGGCTGGACGCGGGAAATCGATCCGAACACCAACCCGCCGGATGTCACCCTGGTGGTCGGCGTCTCGGAGAACGACGAATACGGCGCCTACGTCAGCTATGACTGGTACAGCTACTATGGTGGATGGTACGTGGGTTGGGGCGGTTACGGAGCCGGCTGGGGTGTCGGTTACCCGTGGGCTCCATCGGGGATCTACTACACGCAAACGTACAGTTATACGGTTGGCACGCTACTCATCGAAATGCTCGATCTCAAGAACCCCGATACGCAGAACATGGAAGTGAACGCGCTGTGGGTCGGGGCGTTGAATGGACTGATGAGCGGCACCAACAGCGAACAGCGCATCTCCGACGGGATTGTTCAGGCGTTCATTCAGTCGCCATATCTCAACAAGAACCAGCAACCCTAGAGCCAGAGGAGTCATCGATGAAAACCACATACGCAATTATGGTCATCGTCGCCATGATCTTACTGGCTTCGACCGGCGCACTGGCGCAGGACGACCTTTTCGGATTCACCTACAACATGTCACTCCCGACGCTCGAGACCCGGGATTTCATCTCGAACGAGAGCTTTCGAGGAGCAACACTCGAAGGACGAAATTTCGTGGCCCCAAACCTCGCGGTTGGAATCTCTGTCGGCTGGCAGGTGTTCGACGAGCAGACGTTTGAAACGATGAACGTTAACAATGGTGTATTTTCGGGGGTCGTTTCTGGAAAGCAGTTCCGGTACGTCAATTCGGTCCCCATTCTGGCCAACGCGTACTTTTACGGCGGTGATCAGGATGGAGGGCGGATATTCATCGGGACCGGACTCGGAGCCTATTACGTGGCATCGAGGGTTGAGGTAGGCCGGATCGTGATCGACAACAACAACTGGCATTTTGGATTTGCGCCGGAATTCGGTTTCGACTTTCCATTCGGCGATTCCAGGGCACTGATCAGCGGTACGTTCAACTACGTTTTTAACAACGAGGGCACGGTCAATTTCTCTTACGCGCAGCTGAACATTGGCATCTTCTATAGTATTTACGAGTACATGTGGTAGACACAGAGGCTAACCTCACCGTTGTCCGGAGCGCATATGAAAGCCGTGATTGCGCATGCCGCGTGGATACTGTGCGCGTTGCTGCTCGGGTGCGCGCCGGCGTCGACCCGCGTGTACGCCGACTACAACCCGGAAACAGTTCCCGAACTGCAGTCATACCGGACCTACGACCTGCTTCCTCCCCCGGAGGACGACTTCCGTGCGGATGACATTACCGAAGAGCGTATTTTGCGTTTCGTCGAGTCGACCTTGAACGAAAAGTCGTTTCAAAAAACGTCCGTGAACCCGGATTTTCTCGTCGGCTATTTTGTAACCACGCAGGCGAAGATAACGGGCTCTTCCGGTCCGTCGTATGGAATCGGCTTCGGTGGCGGCGGAACGGCGATCGGGTTTGGATTCGGGGGTTCCGGCGCTCGCGTTTACGAAGAGGGAACCCTCGTAATCGATATCGTCGACCGGCAGTTGCAAAAGCTCGTGTGGCGCGGAACGATCACGGCTCCGTCCGCACCCGGCATAGACGATCCGGAAAAACGTGCCGAAGGAATCAAATGCGCGGTCGAGCGAGTCCTCGAGCGCTTTCCACCCCAGTAAGTAAACCGTGGCCTGAATGCACACTGAACGCGGTAAAACCGCAAGACCCCCTTGCTGAAAAAGAGACTTTTCAAACGCATTTATCTGAGCGTCGTCGTTTCTGCTCTGTCGCTTCTGGCGGCGTGCTACGGTCGCCCGGCGGACGATCTGGAGCCGGTCGGCACCAGTCCGCTGGCGTGCCGTCAGACACCTGCCTCGAACATCGCCGTCCGCTGGATCGAAACCGCCCGAGAAAATCACCGCGAGAAGCTCGTCGGATGGTGCAAAACTGTCGGGCCACCGGTTGTTGAGTTGCGCAGCGATGTGCGAAGTCCTGTCCTGGACTCACTTGCTTTGATCACATGGAACGCGCACGTCGGAAGCGGCGAAATTACTAGAGTTGTCGGGGCGCTGCGTACCGGGTTGTTGACAGGCGGCGAACCGATAGAGCATTTTGTGCTTTTTCTTCAGGAAGTCTTTCGCGCCGGTGACGAGGTCCCGCTGGACGGTCCGGAGAAATATACGACACCGCGCACGCAGGGTATCCCGCCATCGGGTCCGCGCATCGATATCGTGCAGACCGCGCGCCGGCTGGGGCTCTCTCTCTTCTACGTACCGTCGATGCGGAATGGCGGACCGGGTTCCGGCACGACCGAGGAAGACCGTGGCAATGCGATTCTCACGACGATTCCGATGGAGGACTTCACTGCAATCGAGTTGCCTCTTGAATACCACCGCCGTGTTGCTGTGGCGGCGACGATTCGTGGGATTTCGACAAGCGGACAAGCATGGACGCTTCGGCTCTGCAGCACGCATCTCGATCACCGTTCCGGCTGGATGCGCTTCTTCACGAGCATGGGCGTGAACCGCCTGCGACAGGCAAAAGCGCTCTCGAGCGCACTGCCGGAGCCGTCCGTTGCGATCGGTGGTGACCTGAACGCGTGGTCGATTGCGCGCATGGAATCCGGCGTGGACTACCTGGAAGATCAGTTTCCGCAGACAATTGCGGACGACGGCAAAACGACCGTCGAGGCGAATTATCGCCCCGACCGTCGCGTCGATCGGATGTTCTTTCGCCTCCCCGATTCGTGCACCGGTCACTACGGCCGGCTCGACCAACGTTTCGGGTCGGATCACTGGCCGCTTCTCGGGTGGATTTCGCTCACGTGTTC
>JAPUJU010000172.1 GCA_027296025.1 bacterium | reverse complement strand
CCGACGCACAGCTTCGATCGATATGTTTTCGCAGTGACGCGCGCCATCTATCATTCGAACCCGAGGACGGGATGCAGGTGATCGCGCACGGCCGCCTGACCCTCTACGAGACCTACGGCCAGTTCCAGATGGTCGTGAACGTCATCGAGGAAGCCGGGGTGGGAGATCTGGAGCGCGCGTTCCAGAAGCTCAAGGAAAAGCTCGGGAAAGAGGGCCTTTTCGAGGTCGAACACAAACAGGCGCTGCCCGCCTATGCGTTTCGAATTGCGGTCGTGACTTCTCCAACCGGTGCGGCAGTTCGCGACATCATTGCCACGCTGAGCCGACGGTGGCCGTGTTCGGAGATTCTGGTGGTTCCCGTACGCGTCCAGGGGGACCTGGCCGCAGGAGAAATCGTTCGCGCGCTCGAACAGATTCCGAGAGCCGGCGCCGTTGACCTCGTGATCCTCGGGCGCGGAGGTGGAAGTCTCGAGGACCTCTGGGCGTTCAACGAGGAGAGCGTCGCCCGGGCGATTCACGCGTGCCCCTTGCCGATCATCAGTGCGGTCGGACACGAAACGGACGTTACCATCGCCGACTTCGTAGCGGATGTTCGCGCCGCGACCCCCACGATGGCGGCGGAGATCGCCGTGCCGAACGTCGACGACGTCTTCTCCACGGTGGTGGAAAGTCAGCGGCGTCTTGGCCGGAACATGAAGGCGAGGTTGGACGGGGTGCGGTCGAAGATTCAGGAGCTCCTCAAGAGTTACGCGCTGGGTCAGATTCGCAACCGGATCCAGTCCCAGCTACAGACGTACGACTACGCGATCGAGAAATTGCAACGAAACATGATTGACCGGATTGCACGTTGCGGCGTTCGGCTCGATGGGTTTGTTGCACGCCTCAAGGGACTCGATGCCCGGGCAGTGCTTTCACGGGGATACGCGATATGCGCCGATTTCGAGACGGGTAAGGGCGTTCAGACGGTGGACGGGGCGCTTCTCGCTGGTAACCTTCGCGTTACGTTTAGCGACGGAAGCGTTCTGTCGGAAGTCAAGGAGAGGGTCGATGAGTGAGAAGAGCAAGAATTTCGAAGAGTCGATGAAACGTCTCGAAGCGATTGTTACCGAACTTGAAAAAGGTGACTTCAGCCTCGAGGAATCCCTTCAACGTTTCGAGGAAGGTTTGAAGCTCGGAAAGAGCTGCAAAGAGATTCTTGAAAAAGCAGAGGCAAAGGTAAAAACCCTCGTGGAAGATTCCGAAGGAACACTCCGAGAAGAGGACGCGAGTCCATGAGTGCCCGCACCCAACACGTGGATTTCGAGAAGAAATTCGACGCCACCCGGACACGAGTTAATCAACGGCTCTCCGAGTTGCTCGACCTCTATCTCGGCGGCCCACCCCGCATTCAGGACGCGGTGCGGTACGTTCTTCTGGATGGGGGCAAACGCCTTCGCCCGATCCTCTGTGTCTGGACGCATGACCTGCTCGACGGCACCAACGACGATGCGTGCCTCGACGTTGCGGTCGCGATCGAATGTCTGCACACATACACGCTGGTGCACGACGATCTGCCCTGTATGGACGACGACGATTTGCGGAGGGGGAAGCCAAGCTGTCATAAGCAATTTGGAGAAGCCATCGCTGTTCTGACCGGTGACGCTGTTCAATCGCTCTGCTTTGAGATCGTTTCGGACATCGAGCGTCGCATCGGATTGACCCCACGGCACGCGGCCGCCGTGACGAGAATCATTGCACGTGCTGCCGGGACACGCGGATTGATCGCCGGGCAGACGCTCGACCTCTATCCGGAGGGGAAGCGCGATCTTTCGGCCGTATCCAGGGTTCACCGGGCGAAGACCGCGGAGCTGATCGCTGCGGCAATGGAGAGCGGTGCTGTGATTGCGGACCCGGTCGACGACGTTCGAGGACGTGTGCGGTTGGCGGGACTCTCTGCCGGGGAGGCTTTTCAGATCATCGACGACGTCCTCGACGTGGAGGCCGAAGTGGACACTCTCGGGAAGACGCCGAGGAAGGACCTATCCAGCGGCAAACTTACCTACCCGTCGGTAGCGGGCGCCGACGCATCTCGAGCACGCGCGGCGGAGCTGGTCTCCCGGGCAAAGACACAACTCGAGGGCCTGGGTGACACCTCGGCCCTCGAAGCAATTCTGGATTTTCTGATCGTTCGGAAACGCTAATCGGGAGAGTGGGTGAGCCATGCTGGGCGCGCTGGTGGAGAGACCGTTTTTCGTTGCTTTTGTGGCTAGCGGCTGTGCACAATTACTTAAAGTGATTTCTTTCATGATCGTCGAAAAGAGGGTAAACTATAGGCGTTTCGTACAGGCAGATGGTATGCCCAACCTTCACGCTGCGGGATTTTCAGCACTGGCCGTGGCGGCCGGGCTCCGGGACGGTTTTGATTCATTGTCGTTCGCCTTCGCTCTGTGTATTCTGGCGATCATCATTGTCGACACGATGAACGTCAAGAACGCGGCGTCCCGCCAGGCCGAGATGATCATGTTCGTGATGTCCAGGCTGCGCAAGAAGGGGACGAGCGTGCCCCGGGCCAACGGATTGTCGTACACGCCGCTCGATGTTTTCTCGGGCGTGGCGCTTGGCGTAGTCGTGTCCCTGATCCTCACCCAAGCTTTTGGAGAAAGCTAGAATGCCAAGATTTCTTAACCGGATCAATTCACCTGCCGATTTGAAAAAGATCGAACCGTCGGACCTCGTGGCGCTTGCGAAAGAGCTCCGAGAGGAGATCATCGGTGTGATCGCGAAAAACGGCGGACATCTTGGCGCCAGCCTCGGCACCGTGGAGCTTACGATTGCCCTTCACTACGTGTTCAACGCGCCGAAAGACCGCATCGTCTGGGACACCGGACACAACGCCCACAGCCACAAGATCTTGACGGACCGGCGTCAGCGATTCCGCACCGTTCGACAGCAAGGTGGTATCAGCACGTTTCCGAGCCGGAAAGAAAGTCCGTACGACACGTTCGGTGTCGGTCATGCGAGCACCGGGATCAGCGCCGCCCTAGGAATGGCCGTCGCTCGTGACATTGCCGGAAAGAAACACCGCGTCGCGGCCGTCGTCGGGGACGGTGCCCTCACCGGAGGCATCTCTTTCGAGGGAATCAACAACGCGGGCATTCTCAAATCCGACATCCTTGTTGTCCTGAACGACAACAAGATGTCCATTGCCCGCAATGTCGGTGCGCTCTCGACCTATCTCACAAAAGTCACGTCGGGACGCATCTACAACCGGATGGAGGCGGATGTCTGGGAGCTCCTGGGACTGATTCCGAAAGTCGGTGGCAAGGCGCAGAAAGTCGCGCACCGGATCAAGGAGAGCATCAAAGGCCTCGTAGTGCCGGGCCTGATTTTCGAAGAACTCGGTTTCCGTTACTTCGGTCCCGTCGACGGACACAACGTGGAGTTTCTCGTCGAAACACTCAAGGATCTCAAGGAACTCAAGGGGCCGATCCTGCTTCATATTATTACAGAAAAGGGAAAGGGTATCGACGACGCGGCGAAGGACTCGCAGCGCTTTCATGCGGTCGGGTCGTTCGACAAGGTTCCGGGCGACAAGCCCAAGAAAAAGGGGGGTCCGCCCGCGTATACAAAAGTCTTCAGCGGCGCTCTGATCAAACTCGCGGACGAGAACCAGAAGATTGTCGGAATCACCGCGGCGATGCCGGACGGTACGGGTCTCACGGCATTCGGCAAGCGCTTCCCGAACCGGTTCTATGATGTCGGCATCGCGGAGCAGCACGCCGTAACCTTTGCGGCGGGGCTCGCAACGGAGGGAATGATTCCCGTCGCGGCGATTTACTCCACATTCCTGCAGCGTGCGTACGACCAGGTCATTCACGACGTGGGCCTGCAGAACCTTCCCGTGCGATTCGTGTTGGATCGCGCCGGGTATGTCGGCGAAGACGGTCCGACGCATCATGGGGTTTTCGATATCAGCTATCTTCGAGCGGTTCCGAACTTCGTGCTGATGGCACCCAAAGACGAAAATGAACTCCAGCATATGCTCAAAACAATGGTCGAATATGACGACGGCCCGAGCGTCGTCCGCATCCCGCGCGGCAGCGGAGTCGGGGTGGCGCTCGAGACGACCTTCCGTTCCATTCCGATCGGCAAGGCCGAGGTTCTGCGCGAAGGAAAGGACCTGGTGTTCTTTGCGTACGGTACATGTGTCGAGCGGGCATTGCGCGCCGCGGAGATGCTCGAGAAACAGAAAATCGACTGTACAGTCGTTAACGCCCGGTTTGCGAAACCTCTCGACACCGACTTGCTGGACAGCTATTTCGAGTACGAGCCGTTGATTATCACCGTCGAGGAAAACGTGCGCTCCGGTGGATTCGGCTCGGCCGTCCTCGACTACCTGGTGGAGAAAGGGTATGACGGCCAGCGAATTCGAGTTATTGCCGCGCCCGATGAGTTCATCGAACACGCGCCGCAGCCCGTCATCTGGAGCGACGTCGGGCTCGACGCGGAGAGTTTTGCGCACGCCGCGATCGAAATGCTGCAATCGACGAAAGGCATTCTGAAGTCGTTCACCCCGCGTTCCGCCTGATGACCCCTGCATCTTTTCAATGTATCGGTGTGGTCGCCAACCTGGAAAAGGAAGGCGTTCCGTCTCTTCTCAATAATCTGGTTCCTGCGCTGCTTGCCGACGGCTTCGACGTATCGGTCGAGGAAGAGCTCGGAGATTTTCTCGACAGTAAAGAAAGCGTCCAGTTGGGCATCCCTTCCAGGTGTGATCTCGTGATCGCGCTCGGTGGAGACGGCACGATACTCCGCGTCGCCCGGGAGAGGCAGGACGATGAAACCCCGATTCTCGGATTCCGTGCCGGCCGGCTTGGATTCCTCGCGGAAACGCTGAGCCTGGAGAGCATCGCGCGAATCAAGGGAAAGGGATACACGATCCAGGAGCGCATGCGGATCGACGTAAAAGTGATGTGCGAGCAGAAAATAGTCAAGCAGTTCAACGGGTTAAACGATTGCGTGGTGCACGGAGCCGGCTTCTCTAGAATGGTGACGCTGCGAACCGAGGTCGACGGCGTTCTGCTTCGGGACTATCGTGCTGACGGTCTTATTCTCGCCACACCGACCGGATCCACCGCATACTCACTCTCCGCCGGGGGCCCGCTGCTTACACCAACAATTCGCGCCATGTGTCTCACACCCCTGTGCCCCCACTCGCTGACGGTGCGTCCCATGGTGCTACGTGCGGACCAGGAGGTGGTTATCCGCCTAGCGGCGCCGGCGGAAGACGTTCGGGTAACGGTCGACGGTCAGGACGGCTGCTCCATAAAAGAAAACCAGCATGTAGTCGTTGAACGGAGCGAGAAGGTGACACGGCTCGTCGTTCCGAACGACTGGGACTTCTTCGGACTGCTGCGCGAGAAGTTGTAGAGTCGATCCTGTTCGAGGCAGACATGCTCACGGAACTTCACATCGAGAACCTCGCTGTCGTTGAAGACGTCACGCTTACCTTCGGTGAAGGACTGAATGTTCTGACTGGGGCGACCGGGGCGGGGAAGTCGCTCATCCTGAGCGCCGTGAACTTGCTGCTCGGGCGGCGCGCTCCCGCGGGCACGATTCGCGCTGGCGCGGACCGCGCGGTTGTCGAGGGCACCTTTGTGCTCGGCCGGCCGGTGGATTCCGTTCTCCTGCCGGGACTCGTCGACAAAACGCTCCGAGTGCGCCGCGAGATACACGAAAACGGCCGAACTTACGCGTTCGTGGACGGAAAACCGTGCACCTTGAAACAGCTTCAGGAACTCTCGGAGCAGTTGATCGAGCCGCATGGTCAGAACGAACAACTCCAGCTCAGGAATTCCGAAAGCCACATCACGTATCTCGATAAACGGGCCGCACACGGTGAACTGAGGGAAAGGTACGACGAGGCGCTTGAATCGTTCACCGGGGCGGCGAAAGCGTTGAGTGACTTCGACCAGCGGGTAGAGATGCTCCGGGAGAAGCAGGAACTGCTCGAGCACCGACTGGACGAGCTTGAACGGCTGTCGATCGAACCGGGTGAAAAATCTGAACTGCAGGGTGCGGTACGGGTCATGGAGAGCGCTCAGCAGATCGCCGAGGTACTCGGATCAACCATCGATTCGATCTACGATGACGAGGAATCTGCATACGCGCGGGTGTCGCACGGCCGAGGTCAGGTATCTCGCCTCGAACGGATCGGAGAGGATTTTCGCATCTTCGCAGAACAGCTCCACGGCGCCGAGATCGGTTTGAAGGAAGTCGCGCAGTCAATGCGCTCGTATCTTGATACGCTCGAGTTCGATTCGGAACGACTCGCGCACGTTCAGGCCCGTCTCGCCACGATTATCGGCCTGGAACGCCGTTACCAGTTGACCATCGACGAGTTGCTCGAAGCAGCGACGACATGGAAGTCGGAGTTGGAGTCGATTGCGTTCGAAGACGAAGAACGCTCGGCGCTACAGAAAGCGCACGAGGGGGCGGCGGCGATGCTCCGGTCGTGCGCCATGAAGCTCCATTCATCGCGCGTTCGTGCGGCCGGGGAGATGGATAGAGAGATGACGGCGGAACTCGAAGCGTTGATGATGCCCGGTGCGCGATTTCGAACGGATGTCACATACGAGCCCGATCCCTCGAGCGAACTCAAACTGGATGGGCAATCGGTTCGCGTCCGGGCAGATGGCATCGACGTTGTGACATTTCGGGTACGCACGAACCCAGGCGAGTCGGAGGGCCAGGTTGCGGAGATTGCCTCCGGAGGAGAACTGGCGCGGATCGCTCTTGCCCTTAAAAAAGTAACGAGTATCGGACGGGAGGGAAGTGTGCTCGTGCTCGATGAGATTGATTCCGGCGTCGGTGGGGATCTCGGAGAAATGATCGCCGCGAAACTTCTCGCCATCAGTGAACGTTACCAGATTATCTGTATCACCCACATGCCCCACATTGCCGCCGCCGCTCGAAGCCACCTCGTCGTCAGCAAACGGACTGACGGGGGGCGTACGTTTGCGGACATTGCTCCGGTTGAAAAAGACGAACGCCTGTCGGAGGTCGCGCGCATGCTCGGTGGTTCGACGGGCAGTGATAAACGGCTTGAACTCGCGCGTGAGATGTTGCATAACAAGGGTACAAAACTCTCTCCCGGGACGCGCCCGTAGCTCAGCTGGATAGAGCACTAGCCTCCGGAGCTAGGGGTCGCAGGTTCGAATCCTGTCGGGCGCACCATATCGCACTCCTCCAACTGTACCATTTGGTTAATGACCCGTCCGTCATTGAATCCCGTTGACTTCAGGTGCCAGCCACAATACGTTAGACCATAGTACGTTCGGCTATCAAACCCCGGCCCGGAGGAGTCATCGTTGCTTCGCCTTCTTGTCAATCTGCTCCTGTTCTATTTCGCATACCGATTGCTCCGTCCGGTGATCAGGCGAGGTGTACGGTATGTTCAGGCATTGATGGGCTCAACTCCGGCAGGTCCGAAGGTTCGGGACGGCAAATATTCCGACCTCACCCCTTACGAGATCGAAGATGCCGACTACGAAGAGATCGAACGCAATGCGGACTAGGTCATGTTCATCAAACAACACCACGTACGGCGCTCGTCCAAGTTCACGTCCAAATGGGCCCGATCGTCGTTGACGAAGCGTGAATACGTCGCATCGCTCTACACGACGGGTGTTATCCAGCTCTTTCTCGCAGGGTTTCTCCTCGTTGGTGCGTTAAAGACGGCCGACATGATGCGCGCCCAGTTTCCTGATCTCGTCTGGTACGGCAAGTACGCACTGACGTTGATCATGGGCGTTCTCGGAATCATTGTGCTCCGGGCGTTCTATCATAATCTTCGACGCGCCATCGAGATCTACCGGTCTTCCGGACCCGCCTCCCGCGCTTAATCTAACTCTTTGTATGGCATAGGATTTGCTGCTTTTCAACGCCGGATTGTTGCACCTCGCCGAGGTCGAATGCCGCAGTGCATCGCTATCACACACAACATGAACAAGTTGGCTCATTATAAAGATATCCTGTTCTCGACGCTCTCCGAGATCACAAGCCTGATCATTGCCGGCAAGGATAAAAAGCTGATTTTCCAGCGCTTGCTTGACTGTTGTCTGACGGTACTCGGCGCCGAACGTGTCTACCTTCTCGAGCTGGAGGGAGAAAAGGTGATCCGGTACTCGATATCGCGCAATTCCTCTGAAGGGGACGACATCAGCGTGGAATCGGTTTCGGCCGTTGGGATTAAGGAGTGGGTGATCAAGGAAGGTTCGGAGCAGCACCAATTCGCGAAGGGCGAGGAGCTCGCTGTCGATCTTCCGTCGGTCGCCTCGCACTACCTCGACGGTAACATCCAGAACCGGTCCATTATTTCGGCTCCACTCGTGGCGAATAGGACGATGTTCGGGCTGCTCGTTGCAATACACCCGACAGATGGGGGACTCTACTCGACCGAGGATATCCGGCTCGTAACGATCCTGTCCAACCAGGCCGCCATCGCACTCGAAAACCGCCAGCTTTATCAGAAACTTGAGAAGGAAGCTATAACAGACGATCTAACCTCAGTTTACAACTACCGGTTCCTTATGAACTCACTCAAGACGGAGCTCAAGCGCGCGCGGCGGTTCGGACAGATATTTTCGTTCGTCATGCTCGACGTAGACAACCTGAAGCAGTACAACGACCGGCTGGGTCATCTGAGCGGGAGCCAGGCCCTCAAGGAAGTCGCCCATCTCATCAAGCTGAGGAGCCGAGAGATCGACTTGATCAGCAAGTACGGGGGCGACGAATTCGGTATTCTCCTCCCGCAGACTGGATTGACGGGGGGACGGCAGGTTATTCGACGCGTTCTGGACTCGGTGGCCGAACACTGTTTCGACGGCGATGAGAGCGGCCTCATTACGTGCAGTGCGGGTATTTCATGCTTTCCCCAGGACGGGACGTCGGTTCGTGAACTGATCGCCGGCGCTGACAGGGCACTCTACGAAGCCAAGCGCCGCGGGAAGAACCGGGTCCTGACTACACACGACCTTCTGGTGGACGTTCGGGACTGATATCCCATTCCTAATATTCCTAAAATAGTGTACTCTAAGTAGATACACCTGAATTTGGCGTCACGCATGAGTACTATCGATCGCATCCGAAAGAAAAAAGCGTACCTGGCTGTCATCGGCCTCGGTTACGTCGGTCTACCGCTCCTCGTGGAGTTTGCGCGGGCGGGGTACCGGTGCGTCGGAATCGACATCGACCGCGAGAAAATTCGCCGCATCAACGAGGCCGACAGCTACGTCGGCGATATCCCCAGTGGCGCACTGAAGGAGGTGGTCGAGAGCGGCCTCCTCACTGCAACAACCGACTTCGGTACGCTCGCGGATGCGGACACGGTCAACATCTGCGTGCCGACACCTCTCCGCAAGACGCGCGACCCCGACATTTCCCACATCGTAAGCGCGGTCAAAGAGATCCGAAAACACCTGCACGCAGGTCAGTTGGTCGTTCTAGAGAGTACGACGTACCCGGGCACGACCGAGGAAGTTATTCTTCCCATGCTCAATGAAAGCGGGCTCACGGTCGGGCGCGACTTCTTCCTCGCTTTCTCACCCGAGCGCGTCGATCCCGGCAACAGCGATTACACTACACGGACCATCCCCAAAGTCGTGGGGGGTATCACTCCCGAGTGCACGGAAGTTGCGGTGGCACTCTACGAGGCCACGTTGACAACGACGGTGCCGGTCAAGTCTGCGAAAGTCGCCGAAACTGTGAAGCTCCTGGAAAATACGTTTCGCAGCGTTAATATCGGGCTGGTAAACGAAGTCGCGTTGATGTGCGACAAAATGGGAATCGATGTCTGGGAAGTGATCGACGCGGCGTCAACGAAGCCATTCGGATTCATGCCATTCTATCCCGGCCCGGGCCTCGGCGGTCACTGCATACCGATTGACCCGTTCTATCTTTCCTGGAAAGCGAAGCTCAGCGGCTTCGAGGCACGCTTCATTGAACTCGCCGGGCAGATCAACGGCTCGATGCCAGGCCACGTCGTGCAGAGAATCACACGCGCCTTGAATCGTCTTAAAAAAAGCGTCAACGGCGCATCCGTTCTGATTCTGGGTGTGTCCTACAAGCCGGACATCGATGACATCCGCGAGTCGCCCGCGCTCGACGTGATCCGGCTCCTTCAGCAGGAGGGTGCGAGAGTGTCCTACCACGATAATCTGGTGAATGGGGATCCGGTTGAACTCCGCGATGTGGAGAACGTCGAGCTCACCGAAGAAACGGTGAGCTCCTGTGATTGCGCGGTGATCGTAACCGGCCATTCCGGAGTCGACTACGATTTTGTCCTCGAACACGCACCGGTTATTGTCGATACTCGCAACGTTTTCAAGGGTAACGATTCGGACAAGATAATCCGCATCTAACCCCGGCAATACCGAGCTTACGGAGGGATGATGGCAACATATCTGGTTACGGGCGGGGCCGGTTTCATCGGTTCGCACGTCGTTGACGGACTGGTCGAACGCGGGGACGATGTCCGTGTTCTGGACGATTTTTCGACGGGAAACAGCGAGAATCTCAGTCACATCGCGAGCAGGGTCGAGATCGTTGAAGGCGACATATGCGATCCCGGCATCGTCAAGTCCGCCATCAGCGACGTGGAGTACGTTATTCACCAGGCGGCACTCGCATCCGTGCCGCGTAGCATCGAGGATCCGATCAGTACGGATCGCGTAAACGTACAGGGCACACTGAACCTGCTCAACGCCGCGAGGAATGTATCCGTCAAATGCTTCGTCTACGCGTCTTCTTCTTCCGCCTATGGGGACAGCGAGAAGTTGCCCAAGGTCGAGACGATGACGCCGAACCCGCTCTCTCCGTATGCCGTCTCGAAGCTGACGGGTGAGATGTACTGTTGCTCGTTCAGCGAAGTGTACGGACTTCCCACGGTCAGTCTGCGTTACTTCAATGTGTTCGGGCCAAGGCAGGATCCAAACTCGCAGTATGCCGCCGTCATACCGATTTTCATCAAGAAGCTCACCGAGAAACAGGCTCCGACGATTTTCGGCGACGGGGAGCAGTCGCGCGACTTCACGTATATCGACAACGTCGTGCGCGCCAACCTGCTCGCATGTGACGGCAGGACGACCGGCGGCAAGGTCTACAACGTCGCGTGTGGAGACCGGTTCACGCTCAACGATCTTTACAAACGACTTCAGACCCTGATGGGGGTTGATGTCGAGGTAAAGTACGCCGCGGCCCGTCCGGGCGATGTGAAGCATTCGCAGGCATCCATCGATGCATTGCGAAAGGACCTTGGATTTGACATCACTATGGATTTTGAAGAGGGTTTGAAACGGACCGTGGAATGGTATCAGAAGGTCGGGTTCGCGAACGCCTGATCGTCGCACCGCCGCTCACTGACGTGGACGTTGCCTGAAGGATCGTTCCGATGTCTTTCAAACAATACTTTCTCTACGTCCTTCCATTCTGCGCAGTTATCTCGGCTATCGCAGTGTTCATCCCGTGGCCGAACGCGGTTCCCGTCCTGATCACAGTTTGCGCGGTAGCATTTTACCTCTTCGAGCACGGAAAACGTAAGAGGTACGGCGATGTCGTACGGCGCGCGCAGACGAATCACATCGAGGGGTTTCCCGCACTCCGGCAGGACAACAACCGCTCGATCGACGAGACACTTCTGGAGAGCCTGATCGACGTCGCGTCCGAGTTGGAGAAGCGAACCAATCAGCTCACCGAGAAGAACGTTCAACTCCTCACTCTCAAGGAAATCAGCCTCACCATTGTTTCCTCGCTCGACGAGACGAAGATCCTGGACTCCGTGGAAACGTTTCTATCTCGTGGGATGGGTTACAAGGAATTGTTCATCGCCGTTTACCATGCGGATGAAGAGCACTTCCGGATCTACACGTTCCGCGAAGTTGCCGATGACATCGACCGCAGCGATTCCGAAGCAACCATCGCCGAGATCGACGGCATGCTCAAGGAATGCATTCTGAAACGGAATTCGGTACTCGTTCGGAACGCAGGTGAACGTCCGATGTTATTGCTAAAAGGGGCACCGATGCTTGCCGACAGCACGATGGAGTCATACCTTATCGTGCCGATGATTAAGAGCAAGTTCTCGCGGAACTGCTGGAAAACCCAGAACTGCATTCTCAAAGAGACACCTTTCAAAGGGACCGCCGAAAACTCAGCGGGAAAGACGATCTGTCCCGCGTGCGGGCGGCCTCCGATTCTCGGTGCCATCGGTGTCACCGATGGGTTCAAAGCCGCGGCGCTCAGTGATGCCGATCTGGTGGCAGTCGAAACGTTCACGCTTCAGATCGGGACAATGCTCGAAAACAGTCGTCTGTACGCCGAGTTGGAGAAGGAGGAACTCTTCCGCGAAAACGTCATAAACAGCATGATGAACGGGCTTATTACAATCGACCGTGAAGGAAATGTCCTTCTCGTGAACGAGCCGGCGGAGCAGATGAGCGGTTACGCAGCCGACGAACTCCGCGGAACGGCGAGCGCAAGACTCATTCAGGACGTCAGCGGAGAAAGTGCCCCTCTGATGAAGGCTCTGGACATACGGAAGCACGCGTACGAGCGCGAGGCGTGGCTCGTCCGGAAGGACGGACGACGCGTGCCCATCGCGTTAAACACATCGCTGCTGCTCGACGATGATCGAAAGATTCAGGGGGCCCTGGGAGTGTTCATCGATACCACGGACATTCGTCGCATGGAGGCGAAAATCCGACACCTCGACAAGCTCGCCGCACTCGGGCGCTTTTCATCGAGCATGGCACACGAGATCCGGAACCCGCTCGCGGGTATCATGGCGGGAATTCAATACCTCAAACGGATCGGCACTATCCCGGACGAACAAAACAACAACATTTCATTCATCCTCGATGAGGTCAACCGGATCGACCGATTGATTACCGATGTGTTGAGTGTGATCAAGCCGGGCGATCTTTTCTATCATTCCGTAGATCTCAAGGACCTGTTCGCGGGGAGCATCAGAACGGTACAGGAGCTGGCCGATAGAAAGTCGCTCACAATAGAGGCGTCGTACCCGGACGAGCCGGTGACATTGGTGGTCGACACGGATCGCATCACGCAAGTCATGATCAACCTCTTGAAGAACGCAGTCGAGGCCAGTCCGGTCTCCGGAAAAGTGTCGATACGGGTCTCCTCGGCTTCCGACGAGAACGATGTTTTGTTTGACGATCCCCAGAATTTGGTTATGATCGAGGTCGAGGATGAAGGGACGGGACTTTCGACGGAAGACAAAGAGAAGATTTTCGAACCTTTTTTTACGACAAAGCCCGAGGGCACCGGGCTCGGCCTGTATGTAACGTACAGCATTGTTGAACAACATGGCGGTTACATACTGGTCGACAGCGAGGTAGGGCGGGGGACGGTGTTCTCGATCTACTTGCCGGTTGGCGGTGTTCCGCGTGGAGACTCCAGTGAAATCAGTCATCCTGCTGGTCGATGACCAGGATTCAATTCGTTTCTTTCTGGAAAAGACCCTAGTCCAGGAGGGGTACGAAGCTCATACCGCGAAGACCGGCGCCGAAGCGGTGGAAATGACGCGCGAGGTCGTCCCGGACCTCATCCTGCTCGACCTCAAGCTGCCTGACATGGACGGCATCGAGGTCCTTCACCGTATCAAGGTCATATTCCCCGAAATAAGCGTCGTTATGATCACCGCGTTCGGTGATATCGAGACGGCAGTGCATGCAATGAAGGAAGGCGCGTACGACTTCGTTACGAAGCCAATCAACCTTGATCGGCTCCTGATGCTGATAAAGAAGGGTCTCGAGAGCAACCGCCTCAGCCGGGAGGTGGTGCAGCTCAA
>JAPUJU010000171.1 GCA_027296025.1 bacterium | reverse complement strand
CGCCGCTGATGCGCACGAAGAACGTATCTCCGTCATCAGACGCTTGCACGGCGTTTTGAAGCAGGTTGATGATCACTTGTTCGAGTTGGTTTTCATCCGCACGGATTGGAGAAAGATTGGGATCGCGTGAGAATTCGACCTTCAATCGCTGCATGTCGGGCTCTTCGCGGAGGATCTTAAGAACCCGGCGAACCGTCGCGTCGAGGTCGCAGGGTTGTACGCGCGGCGGGTGCGGGCGGGCATAGAGCAAGAGGTCTTTTACCGCCGAGTCGAGCCGATCGATCTGGCCCAGAATTTCGGCGATGATCGGTCGATGAGGATCGTCCGCTTTCATTCCGTTGCGGATGACCTGAATGGCACCGCTGATGCCTGCCAGCGGGTTCTTGACTTCATGCGCGATGGACGCGGCCAGTGAGCCGATCTCGGCCAGGTGTTCAGCGCGGGTCAGACGGTCCTGTACCAGGCTGCGTTCGATGTGCCGCACCTGGGCGGAGAATCCTTCCTTGTACGACTCGACCATCATGCCCAGTTCCAGGGTCAAGAGCTTGTGAAGTGAGGTCAGCTTTTCGCCGGTCGGATCTTGGCCGCTGGCGCGAATCGCGCGGTCCAGTTCCTGCCGGAGGATCTCCATGCTGGTGAACATATAGTGCTGTGGCAGCCCGACGCGAACGTGAACCCGGCCGATCTCCTCGTGTTTGGCAAAATACTCTTGATCGTAGCTGCCTTCGAAAAGCTCGCTCACCCATCCAAGCAGCGATTGGCGGAGACGTTCGAGTTGTTCTTCGCCCCCGGTAATGACGGCGCGGGCCCCGGGATGGATCAGAATCGCGTCATAAAAGCGATCAACGGCGATCGGAACGGCCGAGCGCACGTGCGGTGCCAAACCCCGAAGCACTTCACCGTCGCGGTCGTCGAAGCCAATGTAGTGTTTCATTTCTGCGAGCAGCGATTCGTTCATAGGGGCATTCTATAGCGCTTTCTTCTCGTCGCGTAGCGTCCGGGTCGCAAGATCCTCAACAGAGAACCGGCTCAGAGACGCTACAACAGGATGGAACTTGTTCTAACGGGGGGTCTTAATCGGTTGGAAATCGGGAAAAGAATCGAGTCCCTGCCTCAGGCTCGATCGGCAGGCGCCAGGGGCGTGTCTTTGAAGACGATGCCCGCCAATGAAGGGAACGCGGTGACCGCGGCGGCGAACCAGCGCACCGTGTGAGAAGTCCAGACTTCGGGTCTCGGCTTACGCAGACACGCGACGACCGCCTTGGCGACCAGCTCGGGTGATTGAATGAATCGCTGAGGCGTCTGCTGGAGCAGCAAACCTGCATTTTCGTCGGGATTGCTTCGCCGGCCTACAACATCGTAGAACTCGGTGGTTGTGCCGATCGGATGCACGCTCGACACACGGATGTGATAGGGACGGAGTTCTGCGCGGAGCGCCTGGCAAATGTGCGCCTGGGCGGACTTGGTCGCACAATAGGCCCCGAATCGGGGAAGGGCGAAGCGGGCTACGCTCGAGGAGCACATCAGCAGGTGCCCTCGGCGGCGTTCGCGGATCAGGCGCCGAGCGGCTTCACGCAACAGACCGTTGGCGGCGAAGAAATTCACCTCGAACATCTCACGAAGTTCCGAATCCTCCATGTCACAGACGCTGCTTCGTACTCCGTAACCGGCATTCGCGAAGACGACGTCGAAGCCTCCGAAGCGTTGCGTTGCCGCGTCGAGCAGTCGCGCAGATGTCTCGGGGTCGGTCACGTCGCCGCAGACGATTTCGGCTTTGCGTCCCATGGACTCGATTTGCTCGGCGACCGCCTTTAGCTTGTCGGCCCTGCGAGCGTTGATCACAGCGTTCATCCCGGCCTGCGCGCAGGCAACGGCCGTCGCGCGACCGATCCCGGAACTGGCGCCTGTAATGACAACGGTCTTGTCGGTAAGATCTTTGCCCATCGCCGGTCATGGTACCATTGAAGATTGCCGTGCGGCAAACCGGATTGCCGATACAGTTGATGCAAGCGGCGGGCAAGTACGGGGACGAGTCCCTTGAATTCTGCAAAGACAACATGGTTTTGGATCTTCGGCGGTTCGCTGATGTGCCTGTGTGCGGGGTGTGTTATCCCGATCAATGTCGAGGTGGACTCGCCGTTGCGGACCATCACCGAAGAGAAACTTGGCGCCCGTTTCTCGGTTGAGGAGGGACTGGAGGACGCGATCTGGCTGGAAATCGAGCGCGTGGATGAACCCGGGTACGTGGGAGGCTATTTGTCTACCAACGATCATCGCGGGGCGCTGATTATTCTCCTGGCCGGCGCCAGCACATTTTCACCAGGCGGCCCGGAGGAAAATGCGCGTGACTTTCATCTGGAGCTCGGCACCGTGATGCGGGAGCGGGATTACCGGACCTGGTCGCTGGCTTTGCGCGAGTGTGGAACGGCGTACGGGCAAGGCGACTTGCGCGATGCTGAAGAGGCTTTGGATTGGCTCGAACGGAACGGAAAAACGCTGCTCGGTGTGCAACGCGTGTACGTGATCGGCTACTCGAGTGGCGCTACCGTGGCCACACTGCTCAACCGAACACGCGACGTCGATGCGCTCGTATCGATTGCAGGGCTCACCGAGCCGGATCAGCTCGAGGCCAACTGGGCCCTTTATTCTCTGCTTCGAAGCCTGTTTCCGCTAAACGAAGGACTGTGTCAACCGGGTTCGACACTTGATTTTTATGGCTCGCCGGGGTCGCCCCTGTGGGACGAGTTGGATACGGTGAACCGAGTGGAGGAGCTGCGGAATCCGGAGCTGCTGGTCCACGGCACCCAGGACGTGATCTTCTTCGTTGAGAATACGATTCATCTCCAGGAGCGATTTGAGGAGCGGGTCGCCGCCGGGGCGCACCTGGCGCCGCTGGAGTTCATGATCCTCCCCGGTGCGAACCACTTCGGACCACCTTTCCGCACCGACGTTCACGACCGGATCTTTCAGTTTCTGGGGTCGTTTGAACCGTAGCGTCGCATGCTCGATATCGAATCCGATCGGAATCACTCCGTCGATTCAAAATCTCCGAGCGATTTGTTCAGCTTACCGATGTAGTTCAACTCCAGCAGGAACACCTTGTTCGATCCGTTCAACGTAGCATAGCGACTCTTGTCGGGATCGTTTTCCGGACCGGTACCCGACACATCGAGCTGGACGGTTGAACCGTCCGCGTCTCTCGCGCTGATGGAAATTGCAGGGTCGTCGAGCCCGTATTCGACGAGGTCCGCGGCCTGGTAGTTGACAAATCGACCGGTCTTGATGGCTTTGAACAGGTTCAATGCCGCAGTGATTCTGGCGCCGTCAATCGGGAGCGCGGGGTCCGCCTCGGCAATCCATTTGTCGCCGATGCGTTCGAAGGCGACCGTATCGGCGCCGGTCGAGATGGACATTCGCGTTACGTCGGCGGCCTCGCCAATTGGAAAGGCCCTGCGGTCATGAAGCTCCGCCACCAGATTGTCCATGATCCGGTAATCGATTTCGTAAACCAACTCGCCGTCATCACGCCGAGCGTACACTTTCCCGTTGTGGCTGGCGGACATGAGCACCGTAAACGACTCGACGCTCCGCTCCGTCGTTGGAGCGGGCTCTGAATCGGGTTTGTCGTCCGTCTGGCCCGTCTCGCTACCCTCTTCCGTCTCCGTTCCCGTTTCCGTTTCTGTTTCCGTTTCTGTTTCCGTTTCCGGCAGAGGGCCGATGGGCGCCTCCCTCTCGATGCCGAACGTGGCACGGACCCAGGGTTCGTCCAGCCCGTAGGCCGATCCGGAATCCTCCGCCGCCACCGCGGTCGCGCGCAGATTATTCATGTCCGCCAGGATGTTTGAGACGGACGTAGCATCGGCCAGGGCATCGATAGGTTGGGTCATTCGCCAGGTTCCGTCTTCGGAACGGTCCAGCACGATCGGCGTTCCGTCTCGCTCGATCTCGATTCGATAGGCATTGTTGCGATTGAAATCGAGAATCTGACGATCGCGATACCCCACCGGC
>JAPUJU010000170.1 GCA_027296025.1 bacterium | reverse complement strand
TGACCCGGACTCTCGCGCCAATCCCGTCCCGATTGCTCACCGTCCCCTCCAGACCTACTCTCAAAAAGTGGTAACCGCTGTTCGTATCGTTCCGATAGAGACGAGCCGAATCCCCGTAGTTGACGACAAAAATATCCAAGTCGCCGTCCCCGTCGTAATCGGCGACGATCGACGTTCGGCTTCGGAGCGTATCGGCGGCGCCACAGATATCGGTTACGTCTTCGAACGTGAATCCGTTGCCCAGATTCCGGTAAAGCAGGTTCTCCTGCCGGTCGTTCTCTGACTCGAACGATCCCGCCGCAATATACAAATCGAGCCAGCCGTCGTTGTCGTAGTCCAGGAAATTGCATCCCCAGGTCCAGCGCAGCGCACCGGACTCAATCTCACCGGCCCGCGGAAGAATCCCCGAGTCGGCCGTTTTGTCCGTCAAAAGTCCGAACGTGTTCCGCAGAAGATTCGGCCTGCCGATATTCGTGTGAAAATAATCGAACGATCCGTCACGGTCGAGATCGCCGACCGCGATTCCCATTCCGGCCGCACAATAATCGATCCCGAGCTCGGTACTGATCTCATCGAACTGCCAGTCAGCTGCATCGGCGCCACCGCCGTTCCTGAAGAAACGCATTACCGTCGGACCAAACGGACAATCGTTCACCAGGAAGATGTCCAGATCCCCGTCATCATCGAAATCGGTCCATCCGGCGATGAACGCGAATCCCTTTAGATTCTCCAGACCCAGGATGTCGGATAGGTCGGTGAACGTCTCGTCGCCGTTGTTGACGAACAGCCTGTCCTGCGGGCTCTCGGCGCCCTGAGGCAGATGATTCGACACGTACAGATCCAGAAACCCGTCCTGGTTGAAATCGCCCCACGACGGTGTCTGCCCGGTGGACGCCCCCTGGCCCGATAGATTCGCACTCGTTGTGACGTCCACGAAGGATGTGCCGTTCATGTTCTTGAACAGAATGTCTTCGTCTCCGTTCGCAAGGTAGAGATCCGGCCATCCATCGTTGTTGAAGTCGGCCACAGAAACCCCGCCGCCATCGTGCGATGGATCGTCAGCCCCGAGCGCGCCGGATATCTCGACGAACCTCCCGCCGCCTGTGTTTTCGTACAATCGATTCACTCCGATGCGCTGCGTGACATAAAGGTCCACGTCGCCGTCCCGGTCGAAGTCGATCCAGGCGGCTCCACTCCCGAAATGAGAGTCGGCAGGTGCTTCGTGCTTGAAGTAAATGCCCGATTCCACCGCAACTTCGGAGAAAATGTTCCGGGCGTGGGCGCACGTTGCCCCGAACACCAAAGCGCTTACTGAAAAGGGGATAAGTGCACGTGTGAGGACTGGGGGCAGCAAAATTCGAAAACCGGAACTGTCACGCATCACTCCGATATATACCAGAGAACCTTCTATTTGTCAATAAGTTAGGAGAACTGCCTCACGCAAAAGGTGAGTGCCCGGTCGCAGAAGAAGCAATCAGTCGTACTGCAGAAGTGAGAAGACGGGCGTTCCGCGGAGTTTCGCGCGTCCGTTCAACGCGGAGAGCTCGATGACGAATCCGGCTTCAACGACTTTGCCACCGAGTTTCTCGACGAGTGCAATAGACGCTGACGCAGTCCCACCGGTGGCCAGCAGATCGTCGAACACGACCACGCGGTCGCCTTTCATGATTGCATCGCTGTGAATCTCGAGAGTCGCTTTGCCGTACTCGAGGTCGTACGCCTTGCCGATGGTATCGAACGGGAGCTTTCCCTGTTTGCGCACCGGCACGAAGCCGGCGCCGAGACTGTAGGATAACGGTGACGCAAAAATGAAACCGCGGCTCTCGACCGCCACAATCTTCGTGATGTTCATGCCGGCATACCGTTCTTCGAGCGCGTTCACGGTCGAGCGAAAGGCATCTGGATTCATGAGCAATGGCGTAATGTCCCGGTAGAGGATCCCGAGCTTAGGAAAGTCGGGAATATCCCGGATGAACGTCTTCAGAGAATCCATGTCAGTTTGCCGAGCCTCCGGACAACATCAGTTTGAGTTTCTGAAGAGCACGCTTCTCGATCTGTCGAATTCGCTCGCGGGACACGCCTATTTTTCGACCGGTTTCGGCCAGTGTCTGCGGCTCGCCGTCTTCCAGGCCGAATCGTGTTTTCAGAATCTGACGTTCGCGCTCCGTCAGGCAGCGCTCCATCGATCCGGCGATTTCCTCGTTCTCAACCTGCGCCGTAATCATCTCCTCGGCAGAATGTGACATTTCTTTCATCTGCTCAGAGGAGAGCTTTTGAAACGCATCCGCTGATAGGCTCAACTCCTCGGACCGGATCCCCTGGATCAGGTTCTTGATGAGCTTTATCTTTTTCTCGCTGACCCCGAGAAGCTCGCTCGCCTTCAGGTCATCGAGCGGTTGGCCAGACTGCTGGTCTTCCAGACGCAGGTATCGATTCGTCAACTGGTAAATGTGAATCGGTATGCGAATCGACTTCGCCTGGTTGGCGATCGCGCGGGTAATCGATTGTTTGATCCACCAGGACGCGTACGTGCTGAAGCGGAAACCTTTTCTGTAATCGAACTTCGTCGAAGCGCGGATCAGTCCCAAGTTTCCCTCTTCGACGAGGTCGAGAAAATTCAGGCCCTGTCCGGAGTAGCGCTTCGCAATCGCGACGACAAGTCGGAGGTTGGAGATGATCAGTTCGTGCTTGGCCTCATCACTTCCCTCCGAGATCAGTTTTCCAAGACGCTGCTCTCCCTCCGCATCGAGCAAAGGATATCGGTTGATCTCGTTCAAGTACCGTGTCTGGATATCGTAGTCGCCCGCAGCGCGCGGGGTGCGGGTGCTCTTCGGGGGCATATCGTCTTTTCGTTTGGCCATGGGGTGCCGCGTTGCGCCTGGCCGCAAGTTACGGCCGATCCGTCGCGGGGCAGTTTATAGAAAAAGTGGTCGGGGCGAGAGGATTTGAACCTCCGACTTCCTACTCCCGAAGCAGGCGCGCTAACCGGGCTGCGCTACGCCCCGAACCGAACAACCGCCAGCAACAAGGCCGTTGTCCCTCACAAAAAACGTCCGCCCTTTACCGGCGGCAGTGAAAAGCATACGCATTTCGCTCTGGGGAATCAACCCGTATCTTCCCTGCCCTCAAGGGTTTTTGGCCGAATCCACGTTAGTACGAGGTCGTGATCCCCCAGAATGCGATCAACCCTGTGGCGGCCAGCGTGACGATCACGCCCGCAATGCAGATACCCAGGAAAATCGCCGGAAGGGCGATCCGCCGACGCACGCCGAAAAGAAAGGCGGCCAGCGAACCGGTCCACGCGCCGGTGATTGGAAGCGGGATAGCAACGAAAAGGATCAGGCCGAGAACCTCGAACCGCTCGATCATCTTTCCTTTTCGTCGCGTTCGTGTAAAGAGCCAGTTGAAGAACCGATCGAAGGTCTGCCACCGGCGCATGTACTCCGAAACGGGACCGATCAGAAAGAGGATTGGGATCACCGGAATGAAGTTGGCGATGACGGCCATCACGTAGGCTTGTTGCCACGGAATGTTCCCGACGACGATCGCGTACGGAATCGCACCGCGTAATTCGGAGACCGGCGCCATCGCCAGGATGATGGTGACGACCTCATGCGAGGAATTCGACAGGAGTTCGATAAGTTTTTGCCGCATTGAGTACTAACAGAGGTCGGCCAAATCAGAAATGACGGACGTATCGTGCCCGCGCCCGTCGCGGATGAGCGGGACAAACGCGCAGTCTTTCAGTCGCTCGAAAGAATACTTCGTACCCTGCCGGACGAGTTTGATGATTTCCTGCTCGTTCTCATTTCGGGAAACCGGCCCCAGCAGGAAGCCACCTTCACACAACTGGTGGAGCAGTGACTCAGGGATTTCCGTCGCGGCGGCCGTGAGTAGAATCCGGTCGAACGGACCTTCCTCGGGCCAACCCAGTGCCCCGTCGTCTACTTTGATCCGCACGTTGACGTGACCCAGCGCATCGAGCACTCCGCGCGCCCTTTCGGCCAGCTCACGAATGCGCTCGATCGAGTAGACCCGGGGGACGAGTGACGATATCACCGCCGCCTGGTAGCCCGAACCGGTTCCGACTTCGAGGACCGTTTCGTGACCCTCCAGGAGAAGGTGCTCGGTGAGATACGCGACCATATACGGCTGCGTCATGGTCTGGGAAAATCCGATGGGAAACGCGTGCCGGCTGTATGCTTCGGAACCGGCGTCGCCCCCCAGAAACCGGTGGCGAGGAACCGTTCGCATTGCCGTGAGTACCCGCTCGCTTCTGATTCCGTTTGCCTCGAGCTGCTCGCGCACCATGCGCTCGCGCGCGATGTGGTAATCGTGCAACGTCACAGCTGGAACCTCCATTGTTCCATTTCGACAACAGCCTTGTAGTCGGTCATATCCAGGTGAAGCGGCGTAATCGATACATACCCGTTCCGAACCGCCGCGATGTCCGTGCCGGGTTCGTCTTTCCACGTGGGATCCTCGCCCCCAACCGTATACGCGACTTTGCCGGATTCGTCGACATCTTTTGTCAGGAGATTTTCATAATGCCGGGTGCCGAGCTTCGTGATCCGGACCCCTTTGATCGGCGCAATCGCAGGGTTCGGAACGTTGACGTTCAGGAGGCTCCCGTCGGGCACGCCGAGTCCGATCGCCGACTTGACTACCGTGCGCACGATCGATACGATCTCTTCTTCGTTCTCGAGAGTTCGCTGGACGCACGAAATGGCAAGCGACGGGATGCCGAGAATCGTCCCTTCGATGGCGGCTGCGACAGTACCACTGTAGGTAACATCCTCTCCCATGTTCGGGCCATGATTGATTCCTGAGACCAGGAGATCGGGCTTGCGGTCCATGAGCGCGGTCACGGCAAGCAACACACTGTCGGTCGGAGTCCCTGTGATCTCGAAATGACCGGGCTTCACTTCGTTCGTGACGATTCTCCTACGAAGGGTAAGCGAGTGACTGCTCGCGCTCTGTTCGCCGTCGGGCGCGGCGACAAACAGTTCACCGAGACCATCGAGCGCCTCGAGCAGAAGTTTGATTCCCCGCGCGTCGTACCCATCGTCGTTGGAAAGAAGGATCACCCTGGACATCTGTTCTCCTGATGATGCGAATCCGTACGCTCCGACTTAGACCTGGCATACTACCAGAACATGCTGCGGCCGACCATCCGTAAGAACCGCATCGTATCGACGAACGGATGCACGCTGCTTGTTTCTTCACCATAAATCGTCTTGACGGGAACAGAGTCGACCCGCGCACCCTTTCGCGCTGCCTTGATGAGTATTTCCGATTCGGTATCGTAGCGCGTCGTCTCCAGCTTGATGCCTTCAAGCACCTCCATCTTGAAGAGGCGATAGCCGTTTTGCGAATCCGGAATCCGAGTACCGGAACGTAGCGAAACAAACACGGATGTGGCGCTGTTGGCGAACACACGAATGAAAGGCATCTCGCCGCGGTCTGACATGCGATTGCCGACGATCACATCGGCTCCAGTCTTCGCCGTGTGCTCAATAAATTTTGGTATCTCAGTGGGATCGTGCTGGCCGTCGGCGTCGAGCGTGATAACGTAGCCCATGCCCATCTGGATCGCCTTCGCGAAACCGGTCCGCAAAGCGGCGCCCTTGCCGCGGTTGGGTTTGTGCTGTTCCAGCACCACGGCTTTGTGCTGCGCGATTGCGTGCGTATTATCCGAGGACCCGTCGTCGATGACGATAATGCGTTCGACCGGGATGATGCGGGCCGTATCGTCGATCACGTCTGCAAGATGCGCGGCTGCGTTGTACGCCGGTATGATGACCGCGGTTTTCGAGAGCACCTCTTCGTAACTCCGGGACACGTTACCCCTGTGCTTTTTGCGGTGATACTCGAGATGGGAGCCGTGCCGACCGTCGTGCACGACCACGCGCCCTGTCGACCCGACATCGTCACGGAAAATAACTGGTCGGGGCGACTGGATTTGAACCAGCGACCCCTTGTCCCCCAGACAAGTGCGCTAACCGAGCTGCGCTACGCCCCGACCTGTGTTATCACACTAACAACCGCCCACGCGTCCTTCAAGCGGAATCAGTTTTCTCGCTGTCCGAGTCGCTCGTCATCATCTCGCGGAGCTCAAGCAAATCGTTTTTTATCGACTGCAACACTTGCCGTGCGTGCGGATCCGTGAACGGGATCTGCAACTGGTTGATCAGCGGATCCGGGTTCCCGTAGTGCTCCTGGAGTTTCTTTCGAGCACCGTTGATCGTGAATTTCTCCCGGTAGAGCAGGTCCCGGATAACGAGGATCGCCTTGATATCCTTCGGACGATAATTCCGGTTGCCGGCCCTGTTCTTCTTCGGCCGCAGACTCGGGAACTCTGTCTCCCAGTATCGCAGGACATGCGCCTTCACTCCGGTCATACCGCTGACCTCGCTGATGGAGTAATACATTTTCGCAGCACCGGTCTTGTATCTCATGCACCGCCCCCTTTCGGTTCACACGATTTCGAACTCATCTCCTCCTGTGGTGGACGACTCATGAGGCGATTGATCGCCTCTCTCGGATCTTTTCCCGCGTAGAGAACCCCGTACACACTCTCAATGATCGGTAATTCGATACCCTCCCTCGCGGCGAGATCAACCGCCGCTCGTGTGGTACGAACGCCCTCGGCAACCATCACCATGTTTCCGAGCACCTGGTCGAGCGTCTCCCCTTTTCCGATTCGCTCCCCCACGTGACGGTTTCTGGAATGCCGGCTGAGGCACGTTGCAATCAGGTCCCCCGTGCCGGCGAGGCCGGAAAAGGTTTCCCGGCGAGCACCCATGGCGTCGCCAAGCCGTACAAGTTCCACGAGGCCTCGCGTCAGAAGCGCGGCCTTCGTGTTATCTCCATATCCGAGCCCATCACAGATCCCCGCTGCAATTGCGATGATGTTCTTCAACGCCACACCGATCTCGACACCGATAATGTCGCTGTTCGTGTAAACACGGAAGTAGGGTCGCATGAACGCCTCTTGAGCGGTTTGAATCGCTGGACCGCTCCGGCCCGCAATAACCACGGACGTCGGCATCTTGAGACTGACTTCTTCCGCGTGGCTCGGCCCCGACAACGTAAACAGATTGTCGGCCGACACGGGAAGTTCCTCGGCAAGAACTTCACTCATCCGCTTCAGGGTTCCCTCTTCGAGCCCTTTAGCGGCATTGACTACGATTGTCTGGTCGTGAACCGCGTCGCATTCCGCGACGGCCCTCGCTACCGTCCGGACCGCGTGACTCGGAACGACTACGAGAATCAGGTCCGGACTCTCGAGCGCTGAGGCAAGATCGTGTTCGATGGAAATGGATTCCGGCACCTCGATGCCGGGCAAGAACTTTTTGTTCTCGCGATCCCGCTCAATGGCCTCGGCCATTTCGCGAAAGAACTCCCATAGCACGACACGGTGTCCGTTCTCATTCAAGAGGACGGCTAACGTCGTGCCCCAACTTCCTGCGCCCAAAACGGTTATGTTCATCGGTTTCGTCATGCTCACGATTTGTTCCTGTGGAGCCGGGGTTCGGACCCCGCAAGCAGCCGCTTGATATTACTGATGTGTTTCACAATGATAATCACCGCAAGCAGGATCGACACGCCCAAAATGGAGGGATCGTAGTTTGCGAGGCCGATCCGGTTCGCCGCAAAAACACAGACCGGCAAGGCAGTAACCCCCAGAATGCTTCCAACCGATACCACCCGCGTGATCCCGAACGCGACGGCAAAAACGGTAAACGCGCCCAGAAACCCCCACGGCGCTAACGCCATAAAAGCGCCCGCCGACGTTGCAATCCCCTTGCCACCTTTGAATTTCACGAACACGGAAAACATGTGACCGAAAATCGCGCCGAACGCCGCTGCGAGCATCAGCCAGTGCGTTCCAGCGCCGTGACCACCCGCGTATGTGGGAGAGAGAAACGTGGGAGCGAATCCTTTTGCAATGTCGAGAAAAAGCACCACGAGCGCCACTCGGGCCCCAAGCATTCGAAACGTATTCGATGCACCGAGGTTGCCACTCCCGCTCTCCCGGAGGTCGATGCCCCCTATCAACCGGCCGGCGAGGTAGCTGAACGGCACCGCCCCCGACAGGTAACCCACACCGGCAGCGATTAGAACACCGATCATTGATCCATGTCCTTGTGCTCCTTTTCCACCAGCTTGATCCGAATCACGGTACCCTCGTACCCGTACTGATCCCGCAGTCTGTTGTTCAAGAACCTCAGATACGACCGCGAGAAGAACGCTCGCTTGTTGACGAAAAACGCGAACGTCGGGGGCGCCGTATCCACCTGCGTCACGTAGTAGATCTTCCCGTTTCCACTGCCGTAGACCGGCGGGGGCTGTCTCGCTACAACCCCTTCGAAGAACTTGTTTACTTCACTGGTCGGAACACGTTTTTCGCGCGCCTCCCGGATCCGCCACGCCAGCGGAGCCACCTTGCTTACCCGCTGGTGCGTCTTCGCAGACACGAAAAGGATCGGCGCGTACTTCACGAACGAAAGCTCCCTTCGGACTTGCTCTTCGAACTCGGGAACGGTCGCGTTGCTCTTATCCGCGATGAGGTCCCACTTGTTGACGACGATCACGATACCCTTGCCTGCTTTGTGCGCGTAGCTCGTTACTTTGACGTCCTGCCTGGAGGTTTTCCGGTCGGCATCGAGAACAAGAAGAACCACATCAGCGCGATTGATGGCCTCGATGCTCTTGAGTGCCGTAATCGCTTCGAGACCATCTTTTGTCTTCGATTTCTTCCGGATACCCGCCGTATCGATCAGGACGATCGTCCGGCCGTGCCATCGAATTGTGACATCGAAACTGTCGCGCGTTGTACCCGGCCGCTCATCGACGATATTCGCGTCACCCCCGAAGAGCGCGTTGATGAGACTGGACTTTCCCACGTTGGGCCGACCGATCACGGCAAGGCGCATTTCGTCGCCGTGATCCACAGCCGTCCCTCTCGGAAGCACACCCGTCACCGCGTCGAGCAGATCACCGACTCCCTGCCCGTTCAACGCACTGATCGGATAGGCGCGATCAAATCCCAACTTGTAGAACTCCGCATCTGCGTGCATCGTCTCACGCTTCTCTATTTTGTTCACCGCGAGAAACGCGGGAACATCGTATTGACGAATCTGATTCGCGACATCGATATCGGTCGGCGTCAGTCCGGCCAGGCCGTCGGTAACGAAGATCATCGCGTCCGCCTGTAGTGCCTCCGAAAGTGCCCGCTCCTCAATAGCCTCGATCAATTCATCCTTGATTCCCGAAAAAAGCCCTCCGGTATCTATAAGATCGAAGGATACACCACTCCATTCGGCGTCCAGCCGCTGGACGTCGCGCGTCACGCCGGGATCCGAGTGAACGATCGCTTTGCGTCGCTTTGTGATCCGGTTGAACAATGTGGATTTGCCGACGTTCGGCCGGCCCACGATCGTAACTCGTGGATTGCCTTTCATGACCCTCCGGTTCCTCCCGTGGAATCATTTCTAAGATCCTGCTCCCGCTGACAACTGCTCAAGCACTTCAGCGGCTTCGGACCCGCTGACCATTGCCTGGTTCGTTCCGTCTTCGCGCTCCACCATCTTTCCTCTCACAATTGCCTCGAGCCCGCCGGGAAACATTTCGATCCAGAGATCTTCCGATACGTCCTTCGCAAGCGCAGCGCGGTGAACGACCGAGTAAAAAGCGGACCATGTCACCGGCGCGTCGGGATGAAAGTTCCCATCCGGAAGCGTATCCATAATCCCCGCGACCTGAACTGTGGAGACGAACGGTTTGCACCAGTGCGATTCGACATCCGGTGCAATATCCGACGCCCCGGCAGAATCATCCAGCTCCAGCGTACTCACGATGAGGCTTGCCAGCTGGCCGCGGGTGATCACCGGCACCCGACGAATAACGTGTTCTTCACCCGTGTAATGCTCCCGCGCAAGCTTCAGATATTCGTTGAACCGCGGATCGGCCCCGTAACCGAGCCCGTACCTGAACACGGCCCAAGCCTGCTCGTAGTCCTCCATCGCCATGTACGCGC
>JAPUJU010000017.1 GCA_027296025.1 bacterium | reverse complement strand
GAACTGCTCGAACGCGATCGGGTACGGGTGGTTCTCATCCAGAGGCTGCCCGTAAAACTCAGCTGTCTTTTCGAGGCGCCCCTCGTTGAACTCCGGGTAGTAGATCGCCTTGTCGGCCAGGGCGCCGTCCGCCGGCCCGGTGGCCATCGTGACCTTGTAGAGAGAACCGTCGAGCAGGCTTCTGACATAGTCGGCAAGAAACCGGCGGTATCCGGCATTGGCCAGATTTGCCATATACCAGGTCGTCGAACGGCTACTGCGATAGAACGCCGGAACGCGGGCCTGCGTCCGATCCGTGGCCGAGGCAGGTGGATCGCCCGTCTGCCAGTCGGGGTTCCAACCGGGCACCATACCTGCACTGAATCCCGGAACGACGACAACGACCCCGTAGTCGTCGCGATAAACGTCTTCCTTGTAGTGCAGGTAGTAGTCTTCGGGATCTTCTCCGCGTGACTGTGCCCAGACTTCCGCCTCGTCTGCGTAGCGGTGATACGTGTTCATGAAATAGCCCGTGATGCGAATGTTCGGATTCTCAGCACGCAGCTCGTCGGCGTACCCGCAGGCGAGTCCGACTGCCAGGTCGGAGTGGTTTGCCCGCCAGATGATTTCCGTATCGTCGTTGTAGGAGCGAAACAGGAATGTCCCCAGCTGGATGTGTGGGAAAAGGGTTGGCCGAACGGAGACACAACCTCCCCCTTCACACTCCTGTCCGACCGGGCATTGCGTGTCCGTGCAATACTGGGAATCGGCCACGTCCGGTCCCTGCGAACCGGGCGAGCACGATGCAATGGCAAACAGCAGGCATCCTGCGAAAAATCGGTGTGGAAATCGCACGAGCAACCCCCTTCTCAGAATGCGCCCGCAAAGTATGATCAGTTGTCGAGTTCGAGGCAAGTACGAAGCACGAATGATGCCTCCTGTTTGCCACATTGGCTACGCTTCCGCCGGTGAGGAATTGTTGGGCAAACGACCCATCTGGAGGATATACTGTATGGGTCCACCCTGCGGAGAGCCGCCTTGACCCGGGGGGGGCGCTTCATGGATTGCAGTAGTAATGATTTGCTCAGAATGAAAAGGAACACCCCGATGCGTTTGTCAGCTATCGCGACGTTTTTGACGCTGGCCGCCTTCATTGTGTTTTCGACCGCAGCTTCCGCGGACGCCCAAACCCTGACTGAGATCAGCGACTCCTTCGAACGTCTCGTCCAGAAAGTCAACCCGTCCGTCGTGCAGATTTTCTCAACGGGCTACGGCTTCACGGGTGGATCAACCACCTCGAGCCTGCTCGGTAAGCAACGCGCGACGGGCAGCGGCGTGATAGTACACCCGGACGGCTATATCGTGACGAATGCGCATGTGGTCGAGGGGGCGACCAAGGTTCAGGTTCTTCTATCCACCAGCGAGGAACGACGAGGCAGGTCGATACTCAAGCCGAAGGGCAAACGCATCGGCGCGCAGGTGATCGGCATCGATCGCGAGACCGACCTCGCCGTACTCCGCATTCCCGTCAAGAACCTGCCGTATCTCAAACTGGCCGACTCGGACAACTTGCGACAGGGACAGATCGTCCTCGCGTTCGGCGCACCACTCGGTCTGGAAAACTCGGTGTCGATGGGCGTCGTCAGCGCCGTTACCCGACAACTGAAACCCGAGGATCCGATGATCTACATCCAGACCGACGCGACGATCAATCCGGGCAACAGCGGCGGACCACTGGTGGACACGGACGGCAATGTTGTCGGAATCAACACAATGATTCTCTCGCATGCCGGGGGAAGCGAGGGCATCGGGTTTGCCGCGCCCAGCAACATCGTCCGCAACGTGGTAGACCAGTTTCGCTTGACCGGGCGCGTGCGGCGCGGAGGCATCGGTGTTTTCGCGCAGACCATTACGCCGACGATGGCCGCGAGTCTCTCACTCCCGAGGGACTGGGGAGTCGTAATCGGGGACGTGTACCCCGGCAGCCCGGCGGAAAAGGCCGGGCTTGAGGTCGGGGATATCATTGTCTCGCTGGACAACAAAGTGATGGAAAACGGCCGGCAGTTCAACGTGAACCTGTACCGCCGAACGGTCGGCGAGAAAGTGCCCGTCGAGATTCAACGCGGGACGCAGACTCGCACCATCAGAGTCTCTGTTGTTGAACGTGGTGACGATCCGGCCCGCTTCGCCAGCATGGTGCGACCGGACAAGAATCTCATACCGCAGCTCGGCGTGCTCTGTCTGAACCTGGATCGACGGATTCAGGCCATGCTGCCGCCGATGCGCAAGGAGGGTGGCGTAGTCGTCGCGGCGCGGGCCGCGGATGCTCCCCACTCCGACGACGGCCTTATGCCGGGGGATGTTATCCACGAGTTGAACGGCAAAACGGTCAAGAACCTGCAGGGACTAAAGAGTGAGCTGGGCAAGCTGGGCGCGGCAGAGCCGGTGACCTTTCAGGTCGAACGGAACGGCCGGTTGCGTTTCATTGCGTTTCAGTTGGATTGATCCGCGGAGAAATCGTGCGTTTTTTGTTTGTCTGTATCGAAAATTCGTGCCGAAGCCAGATTGCAGAAGCTTTCGTCCGAATACACGGCGGCAATGATGTCGAGGCTTTCAGCGGCGGCTCACGGCCGTCAGGCATCGTCAACCTGCGCGCGATCGAAAGCATGAAGGACGTCGGCTACGATCTTTCCACCCATACGTCGAAACCGCTCGACTCGATCCCGGAGAGCGACTTGGACTGCGTGGTAACCATGGGCTGCGGCGATGAATGCCCGTGGGTGCCCGCGAAGAATCGATACGACTGGGATATTCCCGATCCCGGAAACATGCCCCCCGATGAGTTCGCGGACGTCCGCGACGACATCGAGCGCCGGGTGAAGGCACTGCTTGCGGAAATAAACCAACGGAGGTAGTTCATGCGTTTGACAGCTGCTGTTGCGATCGTCCTGCTGGTCGCGACTCCCGCAACGGGAGTCACGTTTTCCGACGGCACATTCGTCAGTGCGAACTGGACGACAACGATCTTCACATTCAATCATGCGGGCGCATCAACCGGTCAGTCCACCAGCGACGGAAATCCAGGTTCGCATCGGCTGATCACCACGCTTCAGGCGAACCCCGGGGAATCCAGGGTCATCGTGATCGAGATGCGTGCCGGCGCGGTCGTCGACCCGTCGACACTCGGTGGAATTTCCACCATCGACTATTTCGAAGATCAGAAGTGCTCGTCGGCGGACGGATGCACTGGCGCGGGGCAGGGCTGGTCGCCGGCCATCCGGCAGGCCGGGAAATTCTACATCGTCTCGCCGCCGATCGCGACAACCGGGGTCGTGGAGGGTTGGACCTCTGTATCGGCGACCGGGCTCACCGCAGTGGACTTCAATGAGGTCGTCGTGACGTCGACCGCAGACACGGATCCTTCTTCTCACCCGGACTTCATGACAACCGGTCAACCGATTCAGTTTGGCTACGCGCGAACCAACCGGAAGAACAGCCAGCGGACCGGGCGCCTGGACAACTGGTCGGTCATCATTACCGGCGTGTTTGTTCCTGTCGAACCTGTGAGCTGGGGCTACCTAAAAGATCTCTACCGGTAGGAAAGAGTTTCCCAAAGGAGAGTCGGCTATGCAGATAATCACGGCGCACGCCGAAGGCCTGACGCTCCATGGAACAAATATGTGGGTGTGTGCGGCGCAGGGCAACAAGGTGCGCCGGATCAAGACGCCGGCCCCCTAGGCTTTGCCGTTCATCACCGGTTCCCGCGAAGACCTCACCGGCGAGAGCCCCAGCAGCTTGCGGACGCGTGCCTGAAGCTCGATGGCATACGAGAAGACAAGAGGTGTGAGGAAGAGTGTGAAGACTGTCGAAAACACGAGCCCACCCAGGACCACCGACCCCAGCCCACGATAGAGCTCCGATCCAGCGCCGGGGAGTACCACGAGCGGTAACATTCCGAGTGTCGACGTCATTGTGGACATGAAGATCGGGCGGACGCGGACACGAACCGATTCCTTCACGGCCGCACGCGAGTCCATTCCCTGCTCGCGCATCAGAGTCAGCGCGTGATAAACAATCAGAATCGAGTTGTTGATGACCGTTCCAACGAGAATCACGAAGCCGAGCATCGTGAGGATGTCCAGCTGCTGCGAGCTGTCGAACAGCTGCACGACACGCAGGCCCATCACGCCGCCGAAGGTCGCCAGCGGCACGGTCAACATGATGACCAGCGGGTACATGAATGACTGAAAAAGTGCGGCGAGCAGCAGGTACGTGAGAAGAATCACGACGAAAAAGTTCGTTTTCAGGACTTCGCGAAGCCTCGACATATCATCCGCCGTCCCGGTCTGATAGATGTTATAGAGACCGCCGAGCTGACCCTGTTCCTTCAGGGGCTCCACGATTTCACTTTCAATCAGCGCGATTGCGTCTTCCAGCGCGATTCCGTCCGGAAGAACTGTTTCGATCGTCACGGCTCGCTGGCGCTCGACGTGGTTGATCTGTACGGGGCCCTGAGTTTGCTCAATCGTGGCAATATCCCCGAGAGTGATGATCTGGCCCGACGGCGTTGCCAGCGGCAGGTGTTCGATGTCGTGCGTGTGCTGGGCCCATTCCGGGCGCCCGCGTAGAACCATGTCGATCTCGCGGCCTTCATGAAAGTACTCGCTCACCTTGACGCCATCGACGAGTGTGTTCACTATGCTTCCGATCGCGGTTGCATCGAGTCCAACATCCGCGGCGCGAACGCGATCCGGATAAACCCGCACTTCCGGGTTGCCGAGGTCGAGCCCGGGAATGGGACGCGATTGCGAGCCGGGCAGCACCTGCCCCACTTTCTGAAAGACCTGTGCCGCGATTCCAAGAACCGTCTCGAGTTCCGGTCCAGTGACATCGATCGACACCGACCGTGTTCCGGCGAACCCGCGCGAGAAGAGCGAGGCCTGCGTCGCAAACCCGAATGTACCCGGCACCGAGAAGAGCGCCTGGTTCGCAACACTTAGCAGCTCTCGCGCTCGCGTAGGTTCACGAGCGGAGAAACCCATGAACGCCTGGTTCGTCAGGGCAACGAAAAAGAAGTTATCAACGCCTCCACCGGGCAGATCTGACGCCTCCTCAGCAGGCGTCTCCCACAGGTAGCCGAGCCGCGCCTCGACACTCTGGCCAACGCGCACCATCTCGTCCAGGTTGTATCCCGGCGGCGGAAGCATGATACCAAAGATGAAGTTCTGGTTCCCGTTCGGTAGATATTCGGCACTCGGGAGTAGTAAGAACGACAGTCCGAGCGTAATGACAACCACGCCGACAATCGTCGCCAGCCGGCGTAGATTGTTTGCATTGATATAGTCCACGATCGACGACACGCGGGATGCGAAGCGCGCCAGGCGCGTACCACGACCCTTTTCACCCTGCAGCTTTTGCGAGATTTTCAAGATCTTCGCAGATGCTGACGGGATCACCGTCACCGACACGATGAGTGAAACGGCGATCGCACTCGAGATGGCGATCGCAATATCCCTGAAAATCTGACCCGCCCGCTCCTGTATGAACAGGATTGGTAGAAAGACAGCAATCGTGGTCAATGTTGACGCGAGAACCGCGCCCCATACCTCGCGGGTTCCGTCGTTAGCCGCCTCCCTTTTGCTTTTTCCCATCTGCAGATGGCGGTAAATATTTTCCAGGACCACAATGGCGTTATCGACCACCATCCCCACGGCGAACGCCATACCGGCGAGTGAGATCACATTAATCGTCCGGCCGAACGCGTACATCGTAAGGAACGTCGTTATGATCGAAATCGGAATCGAAAGGCCGATGACCAGAACGGATGTCGGCGATCGCAGGAAGAGAAACAGCACTGCGATCGCGAGCAGCCCACCAAGGTACAGGTTCTGGAAAACACGGTCAACGGCTGATTCGATATAAACCGTTTCGCGGTACACGTTCTCGATACGGAGGCCCTGGCTCGCCAGAACTTCCTTGTTCAACCTGGCAACTTCCTCGAGAAGCGCATCCGTTATGGTCAAAACGTTCGCACCCAGCTGACGCTGCACGTTGAAGGCCAGCGATTCCCGGCCCTTGTGTCGGACTTGCACCACCGGCTTCTGGTACGCGACGACTGCTTCTGCGACGTCACCAATCCGGATCGGGATGCCGCCACGCGTGGTAATAACTGTTTTTTCCACGTCTTCCGGTGTTTCGAAACGCGACATGGTGCGAACGATGTAACGGCGCTTGCCCTCCCCAAAGTCACCACCAGAAATATCACGGTTCTGAGAACGAAGCGCGTTCGTCAATTGCCCGATCGTGATCCCCGTCGCGGCGAGCAGCTCGGGATCGAACGTGACGTGTAGTTCCTGCTCGACGCCACCGAAAATGTTCACCGACGAAACTCCCTGCACACGCTCGAGACGCGGCTTCACCACATCTTCGATGTATGTCAGCGTGTGGGGCACGGATACGTTGCTGTCACCTTTTACGACGAACCAGGCAATCGCCCTGTCGAACCGGTTCGAGCTGGACACAACCGGGCGGTCGGCATTTTCTGGATAGGACGGGACTTCGTTCAGCTTGTTCGTCACCCGCACGGTCGCCCCGGTGACGTCCGTTCCCACTGCAAATTCGAGGGAGATGCTTCCGAAGCCGTCGTTCGATTGCGACTTCATTTCAACGACGCCCTCAACCGACTTCAGGTACTCCTCCTGCTCTTCGATGATCTCTCTCTCGATCTCTTCGGGAGAGGCACCGATCCAACTCGTGCCGACATTGATGACTGGACGGTCAACATCGGGGGTCAGCTGCACCGGTACAGCCATCAGCGCAAGGAAACCACCCAGAAAGGCGATCAACACGCCGACGGCCACCGTCACCGGATACTTTATGGCAGATGTAACGAGACTCAATGTGTGACCTATTTGCTACCCTGAGTGGTAGATTGTTCCGACGGCGTTTCCGGAGATTCGCCATCACCCGGGACCTGAACGGGGCTACCCGGGAAAATTCGTTCGTTGCCGCGAACCACGACCGGCATTCCGTCAGAGAGTCCCTCCCCGCTCACCGCAACCATCGTCCCTTCGCTCGAACTCATTTTGACGGGCACAGGACTCGCCTTACCTTCGACGATCGTGTAGACGATGGTCTGGTTTCCCTGCCGAATGATCGCGTCTTTCGAGACGGCGTAGCTGGAGAAACTACCCGTCAAGGACAACGTTGCCTTAACGAGCATTCCGCTTCCCAGCCGGCCATCGGTATTTTCGACCGAAACGATCACGGGAAACTTGTGCGTCTGCCGCGACGCCTGCGGAGCGATTCCGGTTACCGTGCCGGAAATCGGATTGTCCCGGTCACCGGAGACGACGATCTCAACATGGCTCCCGACTTCCACCTCCCCGAATCGGCGCTCCGGAAGATCGACCGTCACCTTCACGACCGACAGATCGACCATTTCATACACTGGCGTTCCGGGATTGACCCACTCGCCCACCTGCACCAGATACCGGACCGTGTACCCGGCGTATGGCGACCGAATCGTGCAGTTGCTGAGGTCGAGCTCGAGCTGCTCCCGCTCCGCATCGAGCTGGTTGAACCGCTCTGCCGCACGTGTCTCCGCCGCCTGCGCGGCATCGAAGTTGCTCTCCGGGAGGATCTCCTTTTCGAAGCCATCCTGCGCGCGCGCGAGATCCTTGATCGCAAGATCGGCATCGGCCCTTGCCTGCGCCGCCTCGGCGCGTTTGGCCTTCAGGGTGAGCTTGATCCGGCGCGAATCGATCGTGACGAGCGGTGTCCCCGCTGCGAACCAGCGTCCTTCTATAGCGTTGATCCGTTTCACGCGTCCTGCCACTTCGGCCACGATGCGGCTCTCCGCGCGGGCTTCCGAACGGCCGATCAGCGTGATCTGGGGACGAAACTCCATCATCGCCAACGGTTCGGTAACCACGAGGGCGGGTGGAAAATCCTGTGCGGCGGCCGGCAACACGAGGGCACACAGCAGGAGTATGCCAGGAAGTACGGGAGTTGTTCTGGTCATGTGATGAACGCCTGGTGAAGGGTCAGTTAGGAACTACGTTTCAAATTTCGGAAAGGTTTCGGACCACATGAATTGTATTATTATATTGCGTTTTTGTCAATCCGGGCGATGCCCAGGGCCGATCCGCACGTTCATCGCCTCCCGTGTGAAGCAGTGCCCATCAAGATCTTTCCATGACGCCGAGAGCCTCAAAAAGCGTCTGGATTCCACTCCGGGAAAGCCGTACCCTCACCCCGTCAAATTCGAACGCCGCGCGAGCCGACTCGATCGTCGAACCGCGAAACGGGGGTTTCTCGACCTCTCACCAGAACCGAGTACCGAAGCCATGACGCTCCGCCGGCCGGCTACCGCACCCGTGTGAAGGACGGTTACTAAATGAAATCCTGGATCACGATGATGTTGCTTGTCTTTTCGGCCGGCTGGTGCTCGGCCGACACCGTCGTGTTGATGAACGGTGATGAGTATCGCGGAAGCGTTTCTGACAGGCGGACTCTGAACCTGAATCCACTCAGCCTGCGGTCGATTCTGATCAGCAACGGGACCGGTCCGGACGGACCGTTTGATTCGATGGTATTCAAGACCCGCGACGTCAGGCAGGTCATTCTTGTGGTGGAGGACGCGAAACAGATCATTGACTTCGAAGTCCTTCGTGCTGCGGCAGCCGGTGAACTTGATCCCGAGTTCTACGCCGAGGATGCAGACTCGAACACCGTTCATTCCGAACGTGATCCGACACCCGTTGCGAGCGACAGCGCCACCCAAACGTCATCGGGCCGTTACAAGTCCGGCCTCCGCACAGACCGCGCACTCGTCACCGTCGCCGGCGGTGCGGCAGCGATCGCAGTCGGGCTGGGAATCGAGTTCGGTTCGGATGAATACAGCGCCGTGAACTACGTGTTGGTGGCCGGTGGAGCAGCGCTGATCACGTACGGCATCATCACGGCATGGCGAAGGCGAGAGGCCGACCGCGTCGGATTCCTTTCGGTCGAGCCGGACGTTACCGGCGGTGCTCACATCGTCGCACGATTCAGGTTCTAGCGTC
>JAPUJU010000169.1 GCA_027296025.1 bacterium | reverse complement strand
TTTCTTTCTGGAAAAGACCCTAGTCCAGGAGGGGTACGAAGCTCATACCGCGAAGACCGGCGCCGAAGCGGTGGAAATGGTGCGCGAGGTCGTCCCGGACCTCATCCTGCTCGACCTCAAGCTGCCCGACATGGACGGCATCGAGGTCCTTCGCCGTATCAAGGTCATATTCCCCGAAATAAGCGTCGTAATGGTCACCGCGTTCGGTGATATCGAGACGGCAGTGCACGCAATGAAGGAAGGCGCGTACGACTTCGTTACGAAGCCAATCAACCTTGATCGGCTCCTGATGCTGATAAAGAAGGGTCTCGAGAGCAACCGCCTCAGCCGGGAGGTGGTGCAGCTCAAGCGGAAGATCCAGCTGGCCGACGGCCTCGAATACATGATGGGGAAGAGCCCCGCCATGCAAAAAGTGTACGATGTGGTTCAGCAGGTTGCGATCAGCGACACTACCACCGTTCTCATTGAAGGTGAGAGCGGAGTCGGCAAGGAAATAATTGCGCGGATGATTCACGAGAACAGTCCGCGATCGAAGCAGCCGTTCATGGACATCAACTGCGCGTCGCTGCCCGAGCAGCTGCTTGAAAGTGAGCTTTTTGGGCATGAGAAAGGCTCCTTCACCGATGCTAAAATTCAGAAACAGGGACTGCTCGAGCTGGCCAACCGGGGAACCTTGTTTCTCGACGAGATCGGCGAAATGAGCCCCACTATCCAGGTGAAGCTCCTGCGTGTTCTCGAACGGCTCACGTTCCGCCGCGTTGGAGGCACATCGGATATTCATGTGGACGTTCGCATCGTGAGCGCGACGAACCGCAACCTCAAGCAGGAGGTTGACGAAAAGCGTTTTCGGGTGGACCTCTATTATCGGCTCAAGGTAGTGCCGCTGTTTATTCCGCCGTTGAGAGAGCGCAAGGAAGATCTCCTCGACTTCGTGAAGTACTTCATCAATTCGTTCAACAAGAAGTTCAATAAAGACTTCGCGGAAATCGAGCCCGCGGCCGAGGACGTGATGCTTAACTACGGGTGGCCCGGGAACATTCGGGAACTCAAGAACTCCATCGAGCGTATCGTTCTACTGGAGAACGGTCCGACCCTCAAGGTCGAGCATCTCCCGTTCTCGACGGATAGAACACAGGAGCGAACGATCGGCCGGACCCTGGATAGAATTTTGTCCCAGCCAATCCCGGATGAGGGGATCGACCTCGAACGGATCGTAGGGGATCTCGAACGCGAGATCATCATCAGGGCATCCGAACAAGCGGGCTGGAATCAGAGTCGTACGGCCCGGCTCCTCAATCTCAAACGCGACAAGCTGCGATACCGAATGAAAGGGTATAACCTTGGGTCGGATAAGGTGACGACGACTTGAACCGACTTGGGCTCATTATCATAGCAATCATAGCAGCATGGTGCGCCGCGTCTGCCGGGTGCGGGGCATACAAAACGACTCCGAAAACGGCGAAGGGTATCCAGACCATCGCCGTTCCTTTTTTTGTGAACCGCACACCGGAACCCGATCTCGAGCTGACCATCACCGAGCGCATTATCGACAACCTGATAATTGACAATACACTCAAGGTGGTTGACGAGGACGACGCGGATGCGTTGCTCGACGGCGTGATTATCGAGTTCGAAAACCGCCCGTTTTCCTTCAATCGAGACCTGAATGCCGAAGAGTATCTCGTAGTCGTCACGGTTCGCGCGACACTCTACAACCGGAAGACCAATACACCAATCTGGGAAGGGAAGAGCTTCCGCGGTGATGGCTCGTACTTTCTCGAATCGTCGGAACGCACGTACCTGGTCGCGCTCGACGAGTCGATCAAAGAGATCACGGAGCAGATACTGAACATTACGGTGCAGGACTGGTAGGGTATGGGCCGGATACTCCAGCGATACAAGAGGCTCTTCGACGACGTGAAAAAAGGCAAGCTGCACCGCCTCTACTTTCTCTACGGGCCCGAGGAGTACATGAAAAAGGAGTTCGTGGGAGAGCTCGTGAAGTCGGCTCTTTCGGGAGACAATCCGGCATTCAATCTCGACGTGATTCACGGAGACGAGTTCGATCCCGACCGCTTTAACGACCGCATCAGTTCCTTCCCGCTGTTCAACGAGCGCCGCATGGTGATCGTGAAAAAGTTCGAGGCGCTTTCCGCATCCCAGAAGGACTACGTCCTCCAGCAGATCTCGAACACCCCGGATTCCGTCATCGTCGTGGTGGAGGCGTCGAAGATGGAGAAGCTGCTACTGGTAAGGGAGAAGAACCTCAAGAAGCTTGCGGACGCGCGCGGGCTTTCCTTTGACTTTGAGTACCTCACGGACGAGGAGTCCGTCGAACGGGTCAAGGCGCGGCTTCGAAAGGAGGGTCTTGCAATAGAACCCGAAGCTCTGGACGTGCTGATCGGATCTGTGGGGACACACTTCAGCGACCTCGTCAACGAACTCGACAAGCTCGCCATGAGCGCCGATCCGGAAACAAACGTTATCGATCGCGACACGGTCAGCGCGGTCGTCGGACGCTACCGGACGGAAACCATTTGGGCCTTTCTCGACGACCTCGGGGATGACAATGCGGGCCACTTCATAAAACGAATGAACAAACTCGTCGATAGCGGTCACGATCCTGTATATGTCCTCGCCATGCTCCTTGGGAGAGTGATTCAGCTCATGGAGATAAAGTTGTTGCTGAAGGACGAGGGGCCGTCTGTACGTTCGCCAAGCGCCATGTCGGGGCGACTTTCCCGATACGTAAGGCTGAACGAAGTGGGGAAGAGGATCGAACAATCCAGGCGGTTCGAAATCGATGAACTGGACAGGTTTCTCGACAACCTTCGTTGGGCGGAAACCCGCCTCAAATCCACGACTATCCACGGCCAATCACTGATCGAGACGTCGCTTGTGGCCTCGACGTTGCGAAAAAGACTTGCCGAGCCTGCCAATTGACGCTATAAATCTAGGCCAATCGAACCCGTCTGCTCGGCAGATTCTGAGGCAGCGCCTCCGGTAAGTCTCGGGTGAACCCTCAAGTGACAAGGATAATAGATTGCAAACACACGAGTTACCTTCTGTGACCGATGGCGATTTCAATGACCGCGTCCGGCGATCCTCAGTGCCAGTCGTCATCGATTTCTGGGCTCCCTGGTGTGAGCCCTGTAAACACGTTTCCCCGATACTCGAACGTCTGGCCGGAAAGCACGGCGATCGTATTCGCATTTTCCGGATGAATGCCGACGAGGTAAAGACGACACCGGCCGAATTCTCTGTCCGGAATATCCCAGCCTTGCTCTTCTTCAAAGAGGGTAACCTGGCAAAACAGATCTTCGGTGTGCCAACCGAGGACGCGATCGAAGAGGCAGTCGAGCATCTTCTCGGCTGAGGAACTTCAGCCGCGTCGATCCTCGGGACGGCCGGCAAGTCCAGTCGGCGACGTGCTCCTTACGGACGACAGTCTCTCTCATGTCAAAGTATCCGCACAAATCCATTGAAGAAAAGTGGCAGCGCCGCTGGCAGGACGACGACTTCATGGCGGTCGATCTCGCCAGAGACGAAAGAAAATATTACTGCCTGATGATGTTTCCATACCCGTCCGGCGATCTCCACGTCGGTCACGGGCGCAATTACATCATCGGCGATGCGCTCGCTCGCCTGAAGAAAATGGAGGGCCACGAAGTTCTCGCCCCGATGGGCTGGGACGCATTCGGCCTGCCCGCCGAGAACGCGGCCATTGAAAACAATATTCACCCCGCGGAGTGGACAAAGAAAAACATCGCCAGGATGAAGGAGCAGTTTTATCGCTGGGGTGTCCTCTACGATTGGTCACGTGAGATCACATCGTGCGAGCCCGAGTACTACCGCTGGACTCAGTGGCTCTTCCTGCAGCTCTTCAAGAACGGCCTGGCCGAGCGGCGCGCGGCATCGGTCAACTGGTGCCCGTCCTGCAAAACGGTACTGGCAAACGAACAGGTTATCGACGGCAAGTGCGAACGCTGTGGGACTCTGATCGAAGAGCGTTTTCTCGAACAGTGGTTCTTCAGGATTACCGAATTCGCAGACGAACTGCTGGATGGCCTGGACTCGCTCGTGGACTGGCCGGAACGCGTCATCCAGATGCAGCGAAACTGGATCGATAGGAGCGAAGGCCTCGAGATCGATTTTGTGATCAAAGGGACGAAAACACCTGTTCGTTGCTACACAACGCGACCGGATACGATTTTCGGTGCGACGTTCCTCGTGGTTTCCCCGGAGCATCCTGTCGTGAACAAGCTGATCGGCGGGACAGAGAGGGAAGTGGCCGGCAGGGAATTCATCGCCACAGAGAAGGCATTCAAACTGAGCAGCAAAGACCGCATGGAACCCCGAAAGACGGGATTCTTTACGGGGCGTCATGCCCGCAATCCGTTGACCAACGAAGATATTCCGATTTACCTCGCGCCGTACGTTCTTATGGACTACGGCACCGGAGCGATCATGGCCGTACCCGGACACGATCAACGCGATTACGATTTCGCGAAAACCTACGACCTCGAGATTCGCGACGTCATTGAGGCGCCGTCGGGTGTGACGGTCCCGGAGGGCACAGTCTTCACCGGCAAGGGGCTCCTCAGGAACAGCGGCGACTACGATGGGCAGACGAGCGACGGGGCGTTCGATGGGATTGTAAAACACGTTGAAGAGAAGGGCATCGGCCAGCGTAAAACGAACTATCGCCTGCGGGACTGGCTGGTTTCACGCCAGAGGTTTTGGGGCGCCCCGATTCCGATCATTCACTGCGAGAAATGCGGGCCGGTCGCCGTGTCGGAAGATGATCTGCCGGTTCTGTTGCCCGACGACGTTGATTTCCGACCGAGCGGCGACGGAAAAGGCCCGCTCGCGGCCAGTGAGTCTTTTGTGAACGTTCGGTGCCCGGACTGCGGTGGAAAGGCCAAGCGGGATACGGACACGATGGACACCTTTGTGGATTCGAGCTGGTATTTCCTCCGCTACATGAGCCCGGACAACACCGACGCGCCGTTCGAGAAATCGCTCGTCGATCGCTGGCTGCCCGTCGACCAGTATATCGGTGGTGTGGAGCACGCGATTCTTCACCTGCTGTACGCGCGCTTCGTAACCAGGTTTCTTCACAGTATTGGAGCCATCGACTTTTCCGAACCGTTCAGACGCCTTTTTACGCAGGGGATGATCACCAAAAACGGGGCGAAAATGTCGAAGAGCAAGGGCAACGTTGTCAGTCCGGATCCGATAATCGACGCGTTTGGCGCTGATACAATGCGTCTGTACATCCTGTTTGCGGGCCCGCCGGAACGCGATGCGGAATGGCGGGACGACAGCATCGAAGGATGCAACCGATTCCTGAACCGTGTGTACCGGATGTTCGAAGACCATTCCGATGTGATTAAGTCGTCAGTTAACATGGACGTAAGCGTCGAAACGCTCGATGCATCTGCAAAAGCACTTTTTCGCAAGGCTCATTGGACCATCCTCAGGGTCCGAAGTGATCTGGAGGGACATTTCCACTTCAACACGGCGATCAGCGCGTGTATGGAACTCAGCAACGAGATGAAGGCATTCACGGACCGGACGTTACCTGCGCCAGGTACCGACGCTGCTGCCGTTTTTGCGTTCGCCTTCGACGTGCTGATCCGGTTGTTGTCACCGATGACGCCACATCTGTGCGAAGAGATGTGGGAACGTCTCGGTCACGCGGATAGCGTATTTCGGTCCGACTTGCCGGTCGCAGTCCCGGAATACGCAAAGGAGGATATGATCGAACTCGTCGTTCAAATCAACAGCAGGATCCGCGCACGTGAGCAAGTCGACGCCGGCCTCGACGACGCGCGTCTCCGCGAGATCGCGCTGTCGAACGAACGGATCAAGGAGTTGCTGGGTCACAAGAAGCCGAAGAAGGTGCTCGTAATCCAGGGGAAGCTGGTCAATATCATCGCGTAGTGCTTTAAGGAGGCCACTGTGCACATGGAAATATTGGTCAAGTTAACATAATATATCTTATGCGACATCCACATTCGCCGCTGCAGCCCCTCGTTGCCGGGCCCGTGCGGCCTTCTCCCTCCCGCCTCGATGCTTGCTTGATGTGGTGCTTAGATCAAGGGGACTTTTTCGCTGTACGTGCCAAAAATAGGCATGATCCATCTCTCGCCGAACAGCGCTTTTACAAATCCCATTACGGAAAAAAACAATGCGGAGAGATACACGAAAATCTGCAGAAGGATCACGATCACCAGCCCCAGGAATGGCAGCTGTCCCAGGGTCTTGTCGACGATTACGATGATGAGAAAGCTGACGCACTCGGCCATAAAGAGGAGGAAGCCCTGGCGGCCGTGAAAGCGGATAAAATCGCTCTCTCTTCCCTTCCACAGGCTGAAAAAACAGAAGAAGAACATGTAAGCGATAGCAGCGTACCACCGTTCGTGGTCGGCGAGCGCCACGCGTTTAGGCTCGACTCCATTCTGGTCGTCAGCAGGTGAAGACATTATTTACTCCTGTTTGAATATTTACCGCAGGATGGCAAGCCAGATTTTCGATCTTTCCCGAACGGGGCCGGCGCCTCTGTCCACCACGATCTCGAAGTACTCTTCTGCCCGTCTGTCGCCGACGAGCTCGAAGAGACGCCCGGCTTCAAAACATACGTCGATGTACCGTGGATCTTCCTTATTCATATCCTGTGCCAACGCCTCGAGGGCTTTCGCGCCCTCAGCATAGTTTTCGCGGCCTTCATAGCAGAGCGCTCTGGCGAAGCGCGCGGCAACCAAAAACTCACCTTCGGCTTCCGTTTTCTCGATGTAACGATCGAAGGCGATGATCGCTTCATCATACATGAACTGTGAGAGGTAACATTCGCCGAGGAAATACAACGCCAGGATTCCGACCTTGTGGCTCCCGTAGCGGTCCGCCACACTGCGGAAGCTTGCTGCCGCGGCTGCTTGATCCGTGTACTTGTACGCGTTCATCGCGACCCCAAATTCGGCCTCCGCTCCGACGCTGGCGTTGCGCCGCACGTTCGCCGTAAACAAAATCACACCGATCGCCGCAACCAGAATAATGACCCCGGAAATTACCTGCGTAAAATGGTCCTGGACGAACTGGCTCAACCGTACTGTCGTGGTGACCAGCTGGTCCTCTTTCATTTGTCGTTTTTTCAGCCTCTTACTCGATGCCATTCCGGCCTGAACCCCCTGTATTGATATGACTTACAATCCCAATGTTAAAATATCACACCTCGACTTACCCGGCAAGCCCTTTGTCCCTCACGAATCCCTAAAGGGCGCGTCCGTACGCCAAGAACCGGTCCAAAAAGTGTTGACAGGAGCACGCCGCGAATCCCACCTTCGAACCGGTGGCACGAAGCCATCCCGTGCTGGAATTACCAACGGGAGACCCCTCAATGCACCGGGCACCCTTTCGCCTCGACCTCACCCGGATTATTCTGGTGCTCCTGGTGCTGTCTATCGTCTTGTTCGAGTTCCCGGCTGCGAAGCACTTGATAGACAGCCCTTACTCGGGGATCGAGACCCAGAATCTGAGCGTTCGAAATGTCCGATCGGACGGTCCGAGCGCGCGATCCGGCATCCGCCGGGGCGACCGCATCGTCTCTGTCGATGGAACACGCGTGCGCAACTACAATCACCTGCGCGCGATCATTAAGGACAACGTCGACCGCGCACCCCAGAAGTACACGGTGCTGAGGGCTGGCCGTCGAATCGACGTCACTGTGAACTACGCATCCGTCACGGGTTCTTTTCTGTATCGTCACCTTGCGTTCCTACTCGTCGGGTTCACGTTTCTTCTGATGGGGCTCCTCGTTTTTCTACGTCGAACCGACATCCTGGGAGTGCTCTTCTCCTTGAACTGCGCGATGTTTGCGTATTTCCTGACCGACCGGCCGGTTTTTTCCCTTCCCTCTTTTCAGCTCGCGGGTGAACTGATTAACGACGCTGTCATACTGTTTGTCCCCGCGGTCTTTTTACATTTCTTCCTGGTGTTCCCCGAGCGAGCCCCGGGGTCGAAAGAACCATGGAAACGCCTGCGTATCGCCTACGCGATTCCGACCCTTCTTCTGCTGGTTAGTTCAGTGATAGCGATTCAGCAGTTCCGGGGCGATACCGTGCAAACCGACGCCGTCGATGCGGTACTGCTTTTTTCTACCGTGTACTTTCTCACATACCTGATTCTCTCATTGTTCATCTTTGGACGCAGCTACCGGTCATCAGCAGTCGCCCAAAAAGAAAAACTACGCATCGTTATCACGGGCACGATGGTCGGTATCATACCGTTCGTCTTTACTCTTGTGTGGCGGCAGGTATCACCTGAGACTGCGCCGGTGTGGGACCTTCTGTCCGTCGTTGCGCTTGCGTTTGTATCGGTCTCCTTCGCGTACGCGATCCTCAAGCACGGTGTGATCGAACTGAATATCGTTGTACGGAAGAGCCTGGCCTACGCGTTCCTGACCGGCCTGATCGTGGCTGCATACTATGCGTTGGTGAACGTCCTTGGCGGTGTCATCACGCGCGAGCTGAATCTCGCCCCCGCGTATTTCTCGCTCATCTCTGTTCTCGTTCTGGCGATGATCTTCTCCCCCGCCCGCGACGCCGTTCAGAGCGTGGTCGATCGCGTGTTCTCCCGCGGAGATTATAACTACAGCGCAGAGGTCATTGCCTTCAGTCGCCGTCTCTCGAAACAGCTCGCTCGGCGCGATGTGATCAGCTGCTTTATGGAGAGCATCGACGATCTGTTGAAGGTATCCTTTATCGGTATGTATCTGCGTCCCGAACGTGATGAACTCTTCAAAATCGAGCAAAGCTTCGGCGATATCTCTTCCCTGCCGGAAACATTTCAACGCCGCTCGCATCTGGGGCGCTATTTCAATCGGTATCGCAAGCCCCTGATGGTCGAATATCTTGACTATTCCTGGAGCCGCAGGCACCTCGATGAATCGTCGCGTGACTTTCTCTCGAAACACGGCGCCGCCGTCTGCCTGCCGGTTATGAGCCAGGACTTAGTACTGGGCCTGGTCGTTCTCGGCCCCAAGCGCTCCGGGATGCTTTACAGCCAAACGGACTCGGACCTTCTCGCCCGATTTTCGGAGCACCTGGGGCTCGTTCTCGAGAACGCTGACCTTCACGAGGCGAACGTCGAACAGGAGCGCCTTAAGAAAGAAGTTCTTGTCGCGCGCGATATCCAGCTCAGCCTTCTACCAAAAACACCTCCGGAGCACCCCGCTCTCCAGATCGTGGGCAGGATGGCAAGTTCGGTCGAAGTCGGCGGGGACTATTTCGACTACTTCACGCTCGATGACCATCGCATCGGCGTGGCGATCGGCGACTGCAGCGGCAAAGGCGTACCGGCAGCGATGCTCATGTCGTCCATCCAGGCGGTATTCAAGAATCTCGTTATTAAGGACCGTTTGACTCCGGGTGCACTCGTCGGCGAACTGAACGATTACCTGTTCGACAACGCGAAAACCGAACAGTTCGCAACATTTTTCTATGGTGTGATCGACGTCGCCAACTCAATCTTTACGTTCTCGAACGCCGGTCATTGTCCGACTCTCCTCTTTCGAAAACAATACGTCGACCGGCTGGGTGAAGGTGGCATGGTCCTCGGCGTCGAGCGCAACCAGGTCTACCAGGAAGGCCAGGTACGCCTCGGGCCCGGAGATCTTCTGTGTCTCTATACCGACGGAGCCACCGAACAATCGGACGGGCAGGACGAACAGTTCGGGGAGTCCCGGTTGATCGAGTTTCTGGAGAAGCGAAAACACCAACCACTCGAGGAATTGCAGAAATCGCTATTTGCAACGATTCTTGCCTATGGTAGCGAACGGCAAGACGACGACATCACCACCATAATTGCACGCCACGTCGGTGTTTAGAACACAGCCGACTTCCTCGGAACGCTTCTTGCAATACTTCGCGTCGCAAATCCATGGATCTGCCACTGAACGGTCAATTCACCCTACCAGAGGGGGTTCGTCATGAAGCAGATTAACCTTATTGACCTGCTGTGGTGGCTTAGAAGGTAGAGCAATTTCGGTGTTCCCGACTGCGAAGCCCGGGCGGCGCAGCCGGGAATGCCCGCTCTACATCAGCCCGATCCCACCGTCCAACCCCGAAACAAACCTCCATTAAGTCGCAGCTGTAACCAACTGTCAAACCTAGTTTTACGCACCACCACATCATTGTTGGCGTTCGTAGGAGGTTTCCTACACTTTGTAGGAGAATTTACCTCAATGAATTCACTTAACAATGTATCTCTTACTGATATATATCGGTGCATCACTGTAATGGGGGGTTGACATTTCTGCGACTACGCGCCTATACTTTTTTGAAACGAGAGAATTCCGTAGCTGTTCGTGAGCCCTCTGCTCTCAAGCTGAAATGGTTAGCGAAGCGGTTGCCGCATGGGCCTCTGACGGGCGATAGCCACACGGCAGACAACGGAACTCTCGTTTTCTTTTTTTCTTGCGGCGCCACGTTTACCGACCGGTAAACTTTTTCGATTGACTGATTGTCGTATAGTAATCGTACTCCGATCAACAACACGGTGGATCGATCAACTCTGGTATTCAGCGTCTCACGAGCCGACACGTGCAATCCACTCGAAAATATTTCCATTATATCTGCATCGCTGTGTACGGCGTACTCGCGCTGATCGGTTGTGAAAACGCCGCATCTCCCAGTTTGCCGATGGAAGAGGCATTTCTTCCCAATCAGTTGATGCGCCCGGATCCTCCGGAGCTGCTCAACGAACAGTTGCGCCTTCTCCTGGTGGAACACGGCGAGGGTCAGGGGCTCGACCACTTCAAGCTTCCCGGTATTACCGAATTTCAGGATATCCCGCAGGATCCGGCCAATCCGATCAACGGTGCCAAGATCACACTGGGCATGTATCTCTTCAACGAACCGGGGCTCGCGGTCAACAACGTCCGGCCCGAGGGGTTTGAAACATACTCGTGCGGTACCTGCCACCCCGCGCACGCTGGTTTCCAGTCGAACCGCGCGCAGGGGCTTGCTGAAGGCGGCAGCGGATTTGGGGTCGGCGGTGAGGGCCGCTCCCAGTTGCCCGCCTACGACTCGAGTCCCGACGAGCCCGACGTCACTCCCATCCGGGTACCGGCTGCTCTAAACATGGCCTATCAGAACGTAGCGATGTGGAACGGTGCTCTCGGCGGCGTCGGTGTTAACATTGGTACGGAAAGCCAGTGGCCCGGAACACCGTCTGAGGCGAACTCGCTCGGCCTGCACGGGCTCGAGACGCAGGCATTTGTCGGCCTGGAGGCGCACCGGCTGCTGGATGTCGGCACATCACAAGTCGCATCGAATCCGCTCTACCAGATTTTCTATCAAAACGCATTTCCGGGCCAGCCAATTGATCGATATAACACCGCTCTCGCGATCGCGGCATACGAGCGGGTTGTCACGACTGATGAGGCCCCGTTCCAGCAGTGGTTACGGGGCAGGAAGAACGCGATGACCGATCAGCAGAAACGCGGCGCGATCCTTTTCTTTGGTGTCGCCCGGTGTGTGGATTGCCACACCGGACCGGCGTTGAATTCGGTGACGTTCCATGCGCTCGGAATGAATGACCTCGACGGCTCGTACGATCCTGCCAACGTGGATCTCACGCGGTTCGGCGGGACGGTGCCGGCAAACTTTCGCCTCGGGCGTGGCGGATTCACCGGCCTGGCATCCGAGGATTACCAGTTCAAGACGCCACAACTCTACAACCTGAAAGATAGTCCGTTCTACGGACACGGCGCGTCCTTTCAGACCGTTCGTGAAGTGATTGCGTACAAAAACAAAGCGATTCGTGAGAACCTGCTCGTGCCGAAAGCCAAACTCGCGCCGAAGTTCATCCCGCGCGGACTGACGCCGTCACAGATCGACGAACTTGACGCCTTCGTCTCGGACGCTCTGTACGACGCCAATTTGATGCGGCATTTTCCGACATTTGTGCCTACCGGGCTCTGCTTCCCTTCCAACGACGCCCAGTCAAGAATCGACCTTGGATGTGAGACGACGGCGGCGCGCCCATCGGTATTCGGGCGGCCGAGCGACACCTGGCGCTGGCTCCGTCGGAAATAGGTCATCCGGACGGGTTTTCGCAATCCGAGGCCGCCTGTTCGCTGCGGCACTTGTCAATCGTCGCAGATTGACGTAGTGTGTGGCTGTCCATTTCGTTTTACTAAGGAGGGGGCTCCGGTGCCATCGTTCGATGTGGTTTCAGAAGTCGACATGCACGAAGTAACAAATGCGGTCGACCAGGCAAACCGTGAGTTGGGGACACGGTTTGACTTTAAGAACACTAACGCGAAATTCGTGCTCGAAGGGAATGAGGTCACCATGAAGGCGCCCGACGAGCTTCAGCTGAAGCAGATGTTCGACATTCTGACGGCCCGCTTCGCCAGCCGTAAAGTCGACAACCGATGCCTCGATCTCAAACCACCTCAGGTCAACGTCGGCGATTCCCACCAGCTGGTTACCGTCCGCAGCGGTATCGACAGCGAGATCGCAAAGAAAATCGTCAAGCGGATCAAGACCGAGAAATTAAAGGTCCAGGCTGCGATCCAGGGTGAGAAAGTGCGTGTTTCAGGAAAGAAAAGGGACGATCTCCAGAAAGTCATCGGTCTTCTTGAGGAAGCCGATCTGAACATTCCCCTGCAGTTCGAAAACTACCGGGACTAGCCCGTACCGATTCTGAAGGGGCAGTTGCCCGCGTTCGGCAACGCACGTGTGCCGGGTGCCTTAATTCTACCGCTACCTCTGGTGCGATACGATTGTGGACTGACCGCGCAAGTTGTTACCAATAAACTGTTTCCGAATATAGTTTCGACGGTTCCCAGAGTGCCGCGCGAACAACCACGCATCGGATGATTCAATGCAACTGGAAGGTTTGTTTGACAGCGGATGATATCTCATGCGGGATGGGCTTGACGGATTACCTCGAGTCGGCGTATTGTCTTTGCGAAGTGCAGCCCAGAGTTCAGGCCCGCGGCAACAAACACCCGGGACCTATTCCGATGCACTTAGAACAGGTCCGGGCAACGAACAAATCGTGCGCCGTGCTTTTCGGACAGTATTCAACGCGCGCGATCGTAGTTTTCAAGGAGGCACTAGTGCGTATCACTGGCACTGTCAAATGGTTCGATGAGACCAAGGGTTTTGGTTTCATTACCCCTGCAGACGGCACAAAAGACTGTTTCGTTCATCATTCCGCAATTTCCGGCGAGGGTTTCAAGGTTCTCAACGACGGCGACAAAGTCGAGTTCGACGTTGTCGAGGGTGCGAAGGGTCCTGCTGCTGAAAACGTCACGAAATTGGACGGCTAAGCGAACTACGGGAGATGGCAATCCTTTTCCGGTTTGTCATCTCCCTATTTTCATACCTTTTTCAGCAAACCCCCGAACCGATAGGAATGAATGGCCAAGGAACAAGCTCTCCAATTCGAAGGAATTGTCACCGAAGTACATCGTAATTCGAACTTCCGCGTTCGACTCACGAACGGACACGTGGTCCAGGCAACCGTTGCCGGCAAGATGCGAAAATTCCGTATCCGGATTCTAGTCGGCGATCGTGTCACACTCGAGGTTTCCCCGTACGATATGAACCGAGGCCGCATTACGTTTCGGCATCGCGACTAGTCTCCTCACCGGGCAGTTGAAACATTACGTTTGCCCGTTCCTGGCGGGCTCAGGTACCGCCGGAATCGGCGTTCGCCGGCGGGATCGCCATGAGCGCTAGTCGTGCAGGGCGCTTTCCTCGCGAATCCGCATTGAAAAATCGGGGCTTTCGGCAAAGCGCCTCGCCTTCTCGTTAATCCGGAAGCGATCCCGAGCCTCTGAGAGATTCAGTTCCGTATCGATCAATCCGCGCTCAAAAATTACCTCGTCCGCGTAGCCGGGAAAGTAAATCCTCCACCCGTGCGGTACGCGTTCCGGAGATACCTTGTTCACATGATCGTGCAGGCGCGTGGTGCAGTTATTAGTCAGCGTGTTGTAGAACTCAGGAGCATCGTGAATTCCATTCGCTGCCGTCAACATGTCCACGAATAGCATACGGATTTTCTCCCTCGATGCCCTGACCGGATAGAGGTAAACCTCATCGTCACGTTGGATCGCCCGCGTGCCGATAACATCCCGTTCGTCTCCAAGAACGTAGATCACCTCAAACCTCCTGAAAACTCCACCGGTGAGGGAGTAGGATTCTCCCCTCTCCTGCCGGGCCTCGATCGATATGGTCAGAAAATCCCCGGAGTCAAATCCGAAGGTAAGGAATGGATGGGCAAGACCTCTTCGGTTCGGGTTGAACACAGACACCACGAACCACACTGAGGAGATCTCCCGAAGGTCGTAGGTGCGGTCGTAGTAGTCGACGCTGAACGAATCGGCAGTGAAATAGGAAAAATTTCGAATGCCACGAATTTCGACCTGGTCGCCGTCGAAAATCACGACGGGCAACACGGCGTGTTCACGCTTCCACACACGGTCGTTTGTGGGCTCCATCGACGTCCAGGCGCCCATCGCGATCAGGACCACGATTCCAAGGGCTGCGAGCGCGATCCAGCGTCGCCTTCGCGCGGCACCTGCGCCTTTCACATCGGCCTCGGGGCGGGTATTTGAGGAGCCATCATCATTGCGTGAGAGTCTACCATCCATCACACCGGTCGTCAGCCTTCGTCGTTCCGGCCGCCGAGCCCCATACCGTCCTACAATCGCCTTTGATTCCTCCCTGGTTTCGTCTATCATGGGTCGAAATCGGTCTGAAACTCTGCAAATATTCGGGAGGCTCCCATGACTCGCTTCCAATTCGTATTCCTGCTCTTCCCTGTCCTCGTCGCGCTGGTCTCCATTGGTTCTGCCCACTCCGGCAACGACTCTACAGAACCGCCAACGGCGATGGTCAAACCCCATACCCTCGAGATGCACGGCGACGTTCGCGTCGACAATTACTTCTGGCTCAAAGAACGCGAAAACCCGGAAGTGGTCAAGTATCTCGAGGCGGAGAACGCTTACACAGACGCCCGGATGGCGCATCTGAAACCTCTCGAAAACGCTCTGTTCGAGGAGATCAAAGGACGCATCGTACAGACCGACGAATCCGTCCCGTACAAGCTCGGCGATTATTACTATTACCATCGATACGAGGACGGAAAGTCCTACAAGATTTACTGCCGGAAGAAAGGCTCACTGGACGCCGAAGAGCAGGTAACCCTCGATCTCAACGTTCTTGCCGAAGGTCACGACCACATGCGCGCACGGGGCGTCAAAGTCAGCAGCAATGAGAATATTCTCGCGTATGCGACCGACACGGTCGGTCGACGCATCTACCACCTCTATTTCAAAGACCTCAGCACCGGTACGCTTCTCGAGGATCAAATCCCGAAGGTGACCGGAGGCATGGCCTGGGCAAACGACAACAGGACCCTTTTCTATGCTAAGAAGGATCTGGAGACCCTCCGATCGAACCAGATATACCGCCACGTACTCGGAACCGATCCCTCCGAGGACCGTCTGGTCTACGAGGAGAAGGACGAAGAGTTTTCCTGCTATGTCTGGAAAACCAAATCGCGAAAATACATCATCATCGGCTCTTACCAGACCTTGAGCACGGAGATGCGATACATCGATGCCGACAACCCGACCGGACCCGCAAAGGTGTTTCTCCACAGAGAATCCGATCATGAATACGACATCGATCATTACAAAGACACGTTTTACATCCGGACGAATTACGAAGCCACGAATTTCCGGCTCGTGGAAACACCGGTCAACAACACGGGCAAAGATCATTGGAAGGACGTTATCCCGCACCGCGAGGATGTGTTTCTCGAGACGTTCGATATTTTCCGCAATTATCTGGTCGTCGAAGAACGCAGGAACGGACTGATCGAGCTTCGAATCCGTCCCTGGTCGGGTGAAGATGAACACTATCTCGAATTTGACGAACCTGCCTATCTCGCGTACATCGGCACGAACAAAGAGTTCGACACCGACAAGCTACGCTTCATCTACGAATCGATGACGACGCCGGAGTGCACATATGACTACGATATGGGCACTCGTGAACGCGCCCTCAAAAAGCAGGAGATCGTGCTCGGAGGTTTCGATCCAGACAACTATGAAACATCTCGTCTGCACGCGACGGCTTCAGACGGAGTACGAGTGGCGATCTCGATCGTCTTTCGGAAAGGTATCCGAAGAGACGGGGGCAACCCCACCCTGCTCTATGGGTACGGTTCAT